>JAKSCJ010000307.1 GCA_022360675.1 Lysobacterales bacterium | reverse complement strand
GAAAAACAGGAAAACGGAAAGCCGGTTTTTGTACAGCAGTTTAAAGATGATCTAGGACGCATTAAGCGCCAAGCCGCTAAGTTTTATGTGTTTGAGAAATACGGTGACCAAGAACGAAAATTAAGCTTGCACGATGAAGTTGATGGTGTGCGTATTGAGCGCATCGAATGGACAGTCCATGTAGCCAATAAAAAGCCGGTGTGGTTCACATTTTCTGAGTTGCAAGGGGATTTGGAATTTGGTCCTGAGAACAGTTATGCCAATCAACATGTGACATTGAATAACCCCGATGTTCATGGCGATAAACGGAAAGCTTTAATTATTGATCCGGGTCCGCGTTCTGTTAGTGGAGCCAACCAACAGGCATGCTTCTCGCGTTATAACATTCCCAAAGATTACGTTTATGGTTCGTTTCCGCCCACCAGTGCCGGTGGCCAGCCAATTAATTCTTTAGGCGAGTTGCTTACCGATGATGCAGGCCATTTGTCGTTCTTAGGTGGTTTGGGGCAAGTGACAGGTAGCGCAAAAATTGCAGGTTTTGCGGGTGCTGCCGGTTACTGGGATGATGTGGCCGACGGCTTTGTACTTGCCACCTTACATTTATCCGATGGCCGCACCATTGATGTGGATCCAGGTTGGGTCATTGTGGGTAGTCCTAAGTATGCACCAGAGCTTGTGAATATCACGACACTCTACGACACCATGGATGATGTGGCGATACGCTTTTTAAAAAGCAACCAAGAGATTTACAACGGTGATGATACGGCCTCGGCGTTTCCGCAACATGCAGGCTATACACCCTTAAACGGTTTTAATCCGAATTATCAGGTGAACTTTCAAACACAAGTAAAGCCGATTATCGATCGTATTGCTGCATATCGTTGGGTTGCCGATATTCCTTATTTAACCGACTACCTATGCCCAGGCTTTGATTTAAGCGATGCCAGTGAGGCAAACAAGGCAAACCGTGAACGTTACTTTAGCCTGTTTAGAGTTCCGGTCTTAGCACAAGATTATTTCGAATGGATCGATAAAGTACCCAACGGCCCGAATCAATTATTTTCCAGTGATGGCTTACCGTTAATGCCATTAAACTCGGGCGATAACTCGGTAACAAATCAAGCGCCGATTTATAAGTTCTTTACGCTGAGCGCTACTCAATATTTCTATATGACCCAATGGGCAGCTGGGTGTTTTAATAATGATGATCCTAAGCCACGCTCTTTGAGCGAACGTTTGGACGAGGCGGGTGTGGGTAACTGTGTTGGCGCGCCATTTTCACCGGGTATTGAGATGACCTGGAATTCACGCAACGCACCCATTTACCAAGCCCCATATCAGTTTAAATTAGCGCATTACGACGGCAATAACGCCCAGCTGGCAGCCTATTACGAAGAATCGGGTTTAAGCACTACTGCCGACGAAGCTGATGGCCAAGGCTGTGAACCGGGTGACATGACTAAACGTATGGCCATTCCTTGGCAGGCGGATTTCCAAGAATGTACTGCAGAAACTCCGAATATTAGTCATGCCTCGGTGAATCAAGATAGCCAAGTGTTACAAGCCCCCAATGCGCAAATTGAGTATCCACCAAGTTATTACGTTTATTGGTGGCCGCCGCAAAGCCCAATGTCTGTGGTTGCAGGTTCCGTAAACCCAGAGGAGCAAGTATTAGCGGCGGTTGCGGCTCCAGATCAGGGATTAAGCATGCAACCAGCAGGTTTACGTGTGCCTTACCAGCGAGGCATTTTTACACCGGCATCCATGATCGATAACTGGAGCCGATTGGGGTTCATCGTGAATCAAGGCACAGAAGGATATCCGTACTTTGTAGAAACAGAGCGCAATAATGGTGAGTTGGTTCAATATCTAATAACAGCAAATGCCACGCTGAACCCAACCATCAAGGTATAGCTTTATGCTCACCAAAGATGTTGACGTCTTAATCATCGGAGGTGGCCCCGCTGGGGCCGCTTCCGGAATCACATTATTACAATGCCCGGAACTCAAAGTAGCGATCGTTGAAGCGGGCGACTACGAGACCACACGCGTGGGCGAATCGTTAAGCCCTGGCACCCGGCCGTTGTTGGAATACTTAAAAGTATGGGATGACTTTCAAGCTCAACAAAGTTTACAGAGCTATGGCAGTAAAGCGGCTTGGGGTAGTGATCAGGTTCATAGTTTGGATTTTCTATTTACCGCCCAAGGCCATGGTTGGCATTTGGATCGATCAAAGTTCGATCGAATGTTAGCGGCATCGTTTCAAAAACGAGGTGGCGAAGTGTATTCCCGTTGCCGCTTCACCCGTGCTGAGCGAAAGCAGGCGCAATGGCTTGTTCATGTTGTGGATGAACGTGAAGGTTTGCGTCAGTTTCTTTGCCGTTATGTGATCGATGCCACCGGTCGTAATGCTCGCTTTGCTCATCATCAAGGTGTACGTAAGCAGTATCACGATCATCTAAGCGCTGTTGTTCGCTATGGTCACATCGATACCAAAACATCGGCTGGGCTTGGTTTAGAATCTTTTGTCTTTGTCGCTTCTTGTGACTACGGTTGGTGGTATTACGCGCCTTTGCCAGGTCAACAACTGGCATTAATGCTGATGAGCGATAGCGATATTATCAGCCAACGTCAATTGCACTTGCCAAGCTCGTGGCAACAACACTTTGAAGCGATACCCGCGATTTGTGAACCCTTAGCTCAAGTGCAATGGCAACAACATAGCCGAGTCGTGCCTGCCTATTCGTCGTCGTTAAATCGGTATTCAGGCGAAGCTTGGGTAGCCTGTGGCGATGCGGCGGTCTCGTTTGATCCACTATCGTCCAGTGGTATTCCCAATGCTTTGGCCAGCGGTATTCAAGCTGCCATTGTTGCTGCTAACCATGTATTGGTGAACGAAGATACGTCATCGGCTTATGCAGCGGCTTTAAGCCAAGATGTGCAACAGTATCTCAACACTCACCAGCAGTATTACGCCACTGAAAAACGCTGGCCAGATCAGGTGTTTTGGCAACGTCGCCAAGGACGAGTGGCGTTGGATCCTGAAGCCTGCATTTCTCGTCAACACATAGAGCAGCGTATCGAGCCAGCCAGTAGTGTGCATTTAATGTCGGGCATGTTGGCAGGATTAAAGCGGGAATGTCGAGAAGGGCGGCCAATGCATGAGGTGGTGCGGGCTTTTAAAGCGAAGCACGACAGTGTGCCGGATCAAAAAATAATCTTAGCCTTACAGGATTTAATGCAAGGCAGCGCTGTTTAGCGCTGCCTTTTCTTACCGATAATTGTGTAGCGGATATCAGCTGGAAAATTGCTCAGCCAGTTTATCTTTAATCCAGTCGCGCGCTTCTCTAAATTGCTGCAAGGCTTGAGCTTCGTCTGATGCTGGGCGTGCAGGATCGGGAATAGGCCAATGCAAACGCTCGACTCGACCGGGAAAGACCGGGCACACTTCTTCTGCACATAAAGTTACCACGGTATCCACTAAATCTGGCTCCACCGTATCGACACTTTTCGAGTGATGGTGGCTGATATCGATACCCAACTCGGCCATGGCAGTGACCGCTAACGGATTTAATTGGCTGGGTTCAGAGCCTGCGCTCATCACGTTTAACTGCTCGCCATGATAAAAGCGCGCTAAACCTTCCGACATTTGGCTACGAGCTGAATTAGCAACGCATAAGAACAGTACATTACGCTTTTGGTTCATGAACTGACTCCGGCAGCTTGGGGTTTACGTTCGTACCATCCTTTGGTTTTATTCACGATATGCACCACCGATAACATCACCGGCACTTCGATCAACACACCTACCACGGTGGCCAATGCCGCACCCGACTCAAAGCCGAACAAGCTAATGGCGGTGGCCACAGCTAACTCGAAGAAGTTACTGGCACCGATAAGTGCCGAAGGTGCGGCCACCTGATGGCTTTCGCCACTCACTCGATTCAACACATAGGCCAAACCCGAGTTGAAATACACTTGGATCAAAATGGGCACAGCTAAAATAGCGATCACCATGGGTTGAGCGATGATCTGCTGACCTTGGAAGCCAAACAATAAAATGAGCGTGACCAATAAAGCGTTAATCGACAATGGGCCCAGCACTTTTAAGAGTTTTTCCACGCCCTCGGCACCACGGCTTTTCATGATCATGCTACGGATCACCTGGGCGAGAACCACGGGAATCACGATATAAAACAGCACCGATAAAAACAGTGTGTTCCAAGGTACGGTGATGGCAGAAATACCCAGCAGTAAGCCCACGATGGGTGCAAAAGCGATGATCATAATGACATCGTTAAGCGCCACCTGGCTTAGTGTGAAATGTGGCTCACCATCGGATAAATGGCTCCATACAAACACCATCGCCGTACAGGGTGCTGCTGCCAAAATAATAAGACCGGCAATGTAGCTGTTGATTTGATCTTCAGGTAAGTAGGGGCGGAATAAGTAACTGATAAACAGCCAGCCTAAAAACGCCATAGAAAAGGGCTTGACGGCCCAGTTCACCAGTAAAGTCACGCTAATGCCGCGCCAATGCCGTTTGACTTCGCCTAAGGCGGCAAAGTCGATTTTCACGAGCATAGGAATAATCATCAGCCAAATCAGCAGTGCCACAGGAATATTGACCTGGGCAATTTCCAAGGTGCCTACGCCTTGAAAAAAAGCGGGGAAAAAATGCCCCAAGGCGATACCGATGACAATGCAGCAGATCACCCATAGGCTGAGGTAGCGTTCAAAAATCGACATGACAAATGGCCTTAATGCTCGATAGCAGAGG
The DNA here is from genome assembly GCA_022360675.1 of Lysobacterales bacterium. Lineage (GTDB taxonomy): Bacteria > Pseudomonadota > Gammaproteobacteria > Xanthomonadales > Wenzhouxiangellaceae > JAKSCJ01. The sequence goes on along the minus strand of JAKSCJ010000307.1, from coordinate 7,328 downwards.
AAGAGGAGGTGGACTCAGAGTTTTCAGGGGCATCCAACAAAGAAAACAGCCACTGTTGTAAACCCTGGATGATGCTGTCGTTTAAGCGATAACAGATGCGTGGGTGTTCGATTTCGCCCACGATAATGCCGGCTTGTTTGAGAATGCGTAAATGCTCGGAAGTGGTGGATTGGGCAAGGCCCAGTTGATCCACCAAGTCGCAGCCGATGCAGCTTTGGCGGCGGTAAAGTTCTTGCACAATGCGCACCCGAGCCGGGTGGCCTAAGGCTTTACACATTTTGGCGATGTCTTGACTGCCCATGGTATTGGGGGTGTCCGAGTGAGAGTTGGTGTCCATAGGGTTTCATCGTCGTTTATCGATATCGTTAAATGACGATATAGAAAGATAGTGACACCGTCGTGACAATTCAATGACATCTTGATGTCAGGCGCGAGTTTTATCCAAATATGGATTATCAGCGATAGGTTTTTGTGCGATATGAAACCAAAATGCCCGCAATTGCGGGCATTTTGGCGTTGAGTCGTTCAGCGATATAACAATAAAAACTGTGCGCTTTAAACCTCTTTGAACTGCCAACGGCCGCGTTTGAACACCCAGATGGCCACAATGGCAATCAAGGTTTCTGCCATCGTCACAGCCCAAAACACGCCGTCGGGGCCTTGCTCCATACCATTGGCCAACCACCAGGCCAGCGGAATTTGGAACAACCAGTAGCAGAAAAAGTTAATGATGGTCGGTGTGTCAGTATCGCCAGCACCATTGAGCGCTTGCACCAAGACCATGCCGATGGCGAAAAACGCATAACCGTAGCTGATGATGCGCAGGCTTTGCACGCCATAGTGAATCACTTGTGGATCGCTCGAAAACAGTCCGATCAGCTGGGGTGCGAACAGCAAAAACAGCACCATCACCGCGAGCATGAAATACACATTGTATTTAGCTGCCACCCATGCAGAGCTGGCGGCGCGCTGAGCCTGTTGTGCGCCTAAGTTTTGACCAACCAAAGTGGCCGCCGCGTTGCCCATACCCCAGGCGGGTAAGATGGTGAACATAATAATGCGCACGGCAATGGTATATCCGGCCACGGCTTCACTACCAAAGGGGGCCACGATGCGCATTAAACCAATCCACGCCGAGGTGGCAATGATAAATTGGAAAACACCACCCAAAGACAAGCGCAGCAAACGCAACATCACCTGTAGCTGAAGCCGTAAGTCGTGCAGGCGCATTTGCAGACGCCCACGACTACCGAATAAATACCAACATTGGTATAAGACGCCACAACTACGCCCAATGGTGGTGGCTACCGCCGCGCCCATCACGCCTAATTCAGGAAATGGGCCCACGCCGAAAATCAGCAGCGGATCTAGAATGATGTTAATGATATTGGCCAGCCACAACGAGCGCATGGCAATAGCTGCATCGCCTGCGCCACGAAAAATGGCATTAATTAAAAACAAAAACATCACCGCACCCGAACCACCGAGCAACACTTGGGTGTAACTGGTACCCACTTCAACAACGCTACTTTCTGCACCCATCAGGGCTAGAATTTCGGCACCATACATCACACCGATAAAGCCGATGACAATGGCTGAAAGCATCCCGGTCCACAGCACTTGACCGGCAGCAGCGCGTGCACCTTCTTTGTTGTTAGCACCAATTCTACGAGCCACCATCGCGGTAGCTGCCATAGACAAACCGATGGCCACCGCGTACACCAAGGTAGCCACGGCTTCGGTTAAACCCACCACGCTGATCGCTTCTGAGCCTAGGCGGCTAACGAAGAAGATATCGACGACGGCAAATACCGATTCCATGACCAGCTCTAAAATCATGGGTACCGCTAAGAGAAACACGGCCCGTCCAATGGGGCCACGGGTGTAATCGCGTTCTTCGCCGCGCAGGGCAATACGCCATAAAGCGCGCAGGCGAGTCCAGCGAGAAATTGCTAATCGATCGTTTTGAATATTCGTTGCCATTGTGTCAATACACCTAACTGCCGGTGCGTTGCTGCTGGCCCATTGCTTAGAGCAAAACAGAGTACACCGAACACTACCTGCCAATGTTGATGGCGTAACCGCAGCACATCATCGCCGCTTCGCCACGCATTGGCAGGCAAGTCTAAAAAAGAATGATTTGAAGAGAACCAAAATCGGCAAACGAGGAAACATCGTCGGCTGACTGCGACAAGGCGCAGAAATCCGTAGCACAAAAATACCTGTGCTAAACGCTAGCTAATTGAAGTTAGAGTTTGATGTTTTCGGGCCGAGATCTATACAAGATCAAAGGCAAGATCAGCAGAAAAGAAATTGATCATGGGACTTTCCCTGTAGCTGGGAGTGAGTGGAGTATAGGCCAGAACAAAGTGAATAAACAAGCGTCAATTGTTACGGCAAGTTTGGGCCTATGGGGCGAAAGACCTGATATCAGAGGGCTTCAGCCTTCATATTGAAGGCTGAAGCGTGCTATCAAAATAAAGTGTTATGACTGGTTGAGGCTGAACTCTCAGCCCAACAAACAGGCGTTGAGTGCGAGGCTAGCTGTAAATTTCAACTAAGGCTTCGCCTAAGCCTTCTAGTTGCGGCCGAGCATGCCAAGGTGGATTGACCACCAACATTCCGCTGGCTTTCATACGCCCTAATTGAGCGCTCTCGGGGAAGTTAAAACGCAAATCGAGACTTTCGCATTGACGAAACCAGCTTTGGCCTTTAACCGTAGCCACTACGTTTCTTTGTTCGATTAACGGATACCAAATGGCGTAAACCCCTTGAGGAAAGCGTTTTAAACTGGCGTGGAGTGCTTGGCTTAGCTCGATGTCTTCATTTTTATTTTCGTAGGAAGGGTCAATGAGTACCAGCGCCCGCTTCTCTTTTGGCGGTAGTAAAGCTCGCATGGCCTCGTAACCGTTGCGTTGATGAATGGCCACCTGAGGGCAATTCTTAAATAAGCGTTTCAGGCTTTTTGGCTCTTGGGGATGTAAATCGCACAGCAGCAGGGAGTCTTGCGGGCGCTGTAAGTGTTGGGCAATGGCTGGCGAACCCGGATAAAAACGTAAACTGCTAGTAGCGCCGTTGCCATCGCTATGGCTATGGCTATGGCTATGGCTTTCGGCTGCGGAATCCGCTTCAATTCCTGGCGCTTTGGCTTGAACACGCTGTTGATTGTAGCGGGTAACCAGTGCCAAATAGTCTTTTAACGCGGGGTGCTGGATGTGCTGAGCTCGTTGTTGTAAAAATTCGATACCACGGCAATGTTCTTGTTGCTGCTGGCCAAAGCCGCTCGTTAAATCGTAATCACCCGCGCCGGCGTGTGTGTCGAAATAGCAAAAACCCTTCTCTTTGCGTTGCAGCGCTTTAATCAATTGAATGAGTACGGCGTGTTTGAGTAAGTCGGCAGGGTTGCCCGCATGATAGCCATGACGATAACTGAGCATGAGAATTCGCTTAAAACTAAAAAAGAGTCAATGGTTTATTAGGCCATTGTAATTGAAAGCGGGCTTTGGCAGTAGGGCGAGCTACTCTCACGGGTTTGCACTAGGTATTGATGCTGTTTGTATTACTGGTCAGTTACTTTTTGGCTGGTTTAATACAGAGAGTAATGAAGCGTTATCGGCGTTTCGTTATATCAAAGCATAACGATCGTTCATGAGGTGATTACTTTAGTGTATGGTTGCTTTAGGATGTCACTATCAATGAAGCTTTATAGTAGCGCCTATGCAAGTAATAACGGTTTAAAAATTCAATAAAAAAATGGCTTATGACAAACAGCATTTAATGCTTTTTGTTTGAGCTTATGGCTTTGAGTTGCTGTAAGTATTAAGTTTTAATGATGCGTAATGTATGAATAAACAAGCTAATCCATTTAGCATGTTTATTAGTTTTTATTATGAAACAGCAAGTTTACTTTAAATTGATTTTAGCCATTTTGTGAACGAATATTCATGTATAAAGATCAAAAATAACAATAGCTTGTTGCGTAAACCCAATGTGGCAATTATGTCTTTATAAGATGCTTTGGTTATATTTTTCTGGTTTATCCATCGACCGTTAATCACCGATCTGCACCTAAAGGGTGTATTATCTGCGGCCTCAATAGGCGCTCTAAAACCACCTACACATCTAACGATGAGAAACCTCCATAAACAAGTAATGTTTGTGGATGCTTATTGAGGATGATTACAACTCACAGGGCAGTTAACCATTAGTTATGTAGCTTGGTGATTTATAAGCGAGTTTGGCTTGTAAAGCATTAAGTATGACCGGTTGGTAGTGTTCGCATGTGCTTTAATTTGGACGTAAGATATTGCGCTCAAATTAAAGCATCCTGCGTTGCCACGAGAAGATGGTGCGCTGGGGGGCGTGCATCAATAAGTGAATCTAATAAAGTCCGTTGATCAAATCTCAAGGGAGTTCGCAATGACAAGCAAGGCGAAAAGCTTAATTCTCGGTGTGGCAGCATTGGCATGTGCAGCACCTGCAATGTCACAGGAGGTCGTGTTCCGTGACGATAACCCCATTTTCCCTTCAACCGGAATCTGGTGGACCGCTAACGACGGCGCTGGCCGTTGGGGTGTGGTTTTAGAAGGCCAAGAAAGTGATGGCCTGCCCGATGGTCAACTGGCTGTTACCATCTTCTCTTATGAGTCTGCTAATACCCAGCGTCAAGCTTGGTACACCAGTGCTCAGGGTTATGCCTTTAACGCTAACTGGCGTTTAGATGGCTTTATCGGCGATATCCAACTGGACTTGGTTCAGTCGGTTGGCGGTACCTGCTTGTTGTGTCAAGACAACGAGTCTGAAGGTATGCCCGCTGATCCCGACGTAAGCGATGCTGCTAGCATTACTTTCCTCGATACCAACAACGCGATTTTGACCGTTGGCGGTGTTGGCCACCAGCTGACCAAAGCTCAGTTCGGTGGTGGTGTTGGCGCTTCTTACGAAGAGCTGTTCACCCGTCCTTACCAAATTCAGTTTGAAGCCAGCAATGGTTCAACTGATTTCCGCTTTATCGATTTCGTAGAGCCTCTGCTGAGCCAAGAGAACATCACGTTCCAAGGCACCAGCGGCTGGAACGCCTACGGCTTCACCGCTCGTGGTGAGATCAATCGTGGCGGTGGCTACAATCCCATTGTTGCTGACTTCGAAATCGTTGTGAACGATGAGTCCAACGAGTTCTTCCTGAACATGAGCTACAACGGTATCGTTACAGAACTGAAACTGTTCTCTTTCAACCGTCACATGTTTGAAGGTCGTGGTATTAGTGGTTTCGTACCTAACGAACTGGATTCTGACCTGCGTTCTAACGCTCTGTTAATCAGCGCGCCTTCTATGAACGTATTCCGCGATCCGGGCAATGCACCGTATCCGTTCCGCGCGTTCGGTCAGTAATTCATTACCATATGGTGTTAGTGCTTAGCACTTAAGGCCATTGGTTTTTGAATATAAAAAAAGCCTGGGTATTTAACCTGGGCTTTTTTTATACCCTGTATTTTAGATTTAGCATCTTTTTATTCGTCTTTGTTTATACTCGAATTGCTCGTTCTGAATTGGCTTTTACTTTTTCAGCAGAATCTAAGCGCTTGTTCTTATGTATTCCGCCCACAGCCTGATGCTCTACCTCGATAGATTGGCTTTAATAGCGCTCTTGGGGTGGGAAAAGCGCTGGCTAGTGGTTAATACATTAATTAGCGGCGATACATAAGGATATATGACCCCCTCCTTGTTTGTTTTGAGATGTTAATAACTGATGAGTGATGTAATGCTTAGGGAGTGAGAAGCGATGTTGATGTTTAAAGGTTTTACCGCCGAGTTATCGTTACCTAAACTACTAATTCGTGGCCTGCTGATGTTAGCGCTACTTAGCGGCTTTAGTCAGTCTGTGCAGGCACAAGATGGTATGACCGCTTTACGTGAAGCCCGCCCGTTATTTCCTGCAACGGGAGTGTGGTGGACGAACGCCGATGGCGCAGGGCGCTGGGGGGTGCAAATTGAATTACAAGAAAATGCGCTATTTCCCGATGGTTTATTAACGGCAGCAGTTTTTTCCTATGAAGCCGACGATTTATCACGCCAAGCTTGGTATGTGGTCAATCAGGCTTACAACTTTAATCCGCAGTGGCGCGATGACGGCTATATCGGCCGTCTACAGCTATCACTGCGAAGAACAGCCAATGGCACCTGCCTGGAATGTGAAGACGGCGCTCAAGCGGGCGAGAGTGTGGACTCAGAAGTTGGCGATGTGGAAATTACCTTCCACTCCAGCACCAATGCCACGCTACGTGTTGGCAGCGTAAACCACGAGCTGGTGAAGGCTGAATTCGGCACCGCTTCAAACAATACCAGTCGCACTTATTGGGAGCGTCCTTTCGAGTTCATCATGCAAGTCGAGTCAGAAGGTATCACCGATACCTTTGGCCGTGGCCTTATCATGCGTGCTCAAGCCACACCTGAGTTTGTTCGTGCGAATGAGGGCATCTTGGGTATTGATGGTTGGGATCTCTACGAGGCGGTGGTTCCTGCTGAATTATTTGACAACAGCGATACCGGCACGATGAGAGTGGCAACCCAAGCCGAGTTGGAGTTGTTTGTTCATCCTGTGTTGAATCGCTACCTGCTGGTGGTGGATGCGTTCAGCAATGCCGGTACCTTACTGAGTGTTGGCACCACATTAGAGCTGTTTCCAACCAGCCGATATGTCATTGAAGGGCGTGCTTTGAACACCTTTATCTTATTTGGGGATTTACTACGCTCGGGCACCGGGCAAAGCCTCACGATCAGCACGCCATCCATGCGTGGTGGCGATGGTTCGGCGTTGAGTTTTCCTCGTTAATTTTTAATTTTAGATGAATCGCCTATTGAATTTCAGTCTCTGGTTGGATGTTTTCGTGGAGCAATAATATATTGATAATAAAGCTTTATTTATTGCTTTTTCACGGCCGTGAATTGGCCAAGGGATGCCGTTTGAAAGCAGGCGGTTACTGTTAGCATACGGACATTGATGACTGATGAGTCGATGTTAATTTTGAGAGGGGAGATGATGATGCAACGGTTTTTAGTCACACTGGCTTTGGCCTTAGCTAGTACTGTTAGTTTTGCTCAGCAAAGTGTTACTGAGATGCGCGAAGCTCGCCCACTGTATCCGGCTACGGGCACGTGGTGGAGTGCACCGGCTGGTGCTGGCCGCTGGGGTGTACAAATCGAAGTTCAGCAAAGCGACCGCTTTCCTTCAGGGTTGTTATCGGCTGCGGTGTTTTCTTACGAAGGTGACGATTTAACTCGCCAAGCTTGGTATGTCACCAGTCAGGAATACACCTTCAATGAGGCGT
>JAKSCJ010000218.1 GCA_022360675.1 Lysobacterales bacterium | reverse complement strand
GGCGAAGCTGTTTTATACATTGCATTCTTAGACCGCGGTATCGATGGCTGGGGCGCTAGCGATTTCGTGAAAATCTCGACTCGCAGTGGGCAAGTCAACAATCCTAACGGCTTAGGTAGCCCCGGTGTGGTCGATGTGGATGGTGACTTCATCGCCGACTACATCTATGCCGGCGACTTAGAAGGCAATTTGTGGAAATTTGATGTCAGCGGAAGCTCTCCGGGCAGTTGGGGTGTCGATTTTGGTGGCCAGCCTTTATTTGAAGCCATCTCCGAATCAGGTAGCCCACAACCCATCATTGAGCGACCCGGTGCTGTGTTACATCCCACAGGCGGTGACAACGGGATCTTGGTAACCTTTGGCACCGGTAAGTTTATCGAAAACTCAGATCGCACCACTGAAAATCAAACAACGCAATCGGTATACGCCATCTGGGATATCGACGCCTCTCCCTCCGTTGAAAGTAACGACCACGGGTTTTCGCGTGATCAACTGGCCGAGGTCAGATTTGCCGAGAACAGTGGTTTCCGTATCCGCAGCGAAGATTCAGCAGTACCAGTTTGGTTTAACGAAGACAACCAACCCCAAGATCGTGGTTGGTTCGTGGACCTCCCGCTCGACGGCGAACGAGTTATCGAGCCCGTTTTGATTCGTTCCAACACCTTATTCTTCGTAACACTGATTCCCAATAGTAATCCTTGTGCTGCCGGTGGTAATGGCTTCTTAATTGGCCTTGACGCCCGCAATGGCAGCGTACCGGTCTCGCCGCTATTTGATATTAACGGCGATAACGATTTCGACGAAGGAGACTTATTAGGTTCGGGTAACGATATTGTGCCCATCGGATTACCTACAGGCAGTATTCCGAACCTACCCGTGGTTATTTTCGATCGTCGCAGCTTCTGCGAACGTAATCCAGGTCATCCTAACTGCCAAGGCGGCGGCGGTGGTGGTGGCACTGGTGGGGGCAATGGGCCACAACCGCCGTTCCCACCACCGCTCAACGCCCCCAGAGTGTGTGGCGGCAATAACGACCGCGCGCTGCTATACACCACGCAAAGCAATGGCAGCATTATCACCACCACAGCCGATGCAGGCTCGGTTCAGTGCGGCCGCCAAGGTTGGCGCCAGTTACGTTAAGGAAACAAACATCATGAAGAAAACAATAACGCCATTATTTTGGTGGAGCGCTGTGCTACTGATCTGCATGCTATTCAACACTGCCAATGCTCAAGTGGCAGAAGAAAAATATGCCGAAGTGGATCTACGCTCATTACCCAGTGGCCAGCTACAGGCCATCGACTGGGAACAAGCCGAACTCACCATTAACGGCAAGGTTTATAGCTATAACCGCGATGCATTGCAGGTTTTTTATGATGGTAAAGAAACCGATTTAGCTAGCCTTGCTGCTAATGCACAAATTCACTTTCAATCCACCATTCGCCAAGGATCTGAAACCATTGTGCGCATTTGGGTAAGCGCAGGTGGGCTTATCCCCTCATAAAGCCTTAACCCGCCTTACCCCGTTTGATCAAACGGGGTAAGGCGGGCTCTTGGTTCTAACTACATTTGAGCAAAGGCACAACAATAATGAACAAGCAGCAGCAGGGTTTTAGTCTCGTTGAGTTACTCATCACTATCGCTATTTTGGGTATTTTAGTGGCCATTGCAGTACCCAACTATCGGGCCCAGGTAATACGCGGTGCGCGCACTGAAGCGGTGGATGAAATTCTTAAAATCGCACAGTTCGAGCAGCAAAGTTTTACTCGCAACAATCAATTTGCAGCGCCTGCAATTAACCCATATACCACTGCCAGTGGGCGCTACACCATTACGACAAACATCACGAACGCAGGGCAAGGCTATACCATCACGGCTGCTCCGCAAGGCGGACAAGCCGATGACGTCTGTGGCTCGATGATGATCGACGAAGTGGGGCGTAAAACCACGACCAGTGGCGATGCCCGAAATTGTTGGGGCGGCCGTTAAGCGAAGGGTTCAAGAAAATTCGCAAGTAAACTAAAAAAGCGCGAAGATCATTATTGGATCTTCGCGCTCTTAGTGTTGCAAGTGAGTTTGATGCCAGGCTGTTGGCTCAGCTGGCTAGTTTTGCCGAAGGCTCAACATCATCCAGCAAAATATCTTGATAGCGATATTATGCCCTGGGATTAAACTGGCTGGCTTCGGCTAATTGTTCGTAAGCCGCTTTCACAGCATCGCTATTGGCTGGTGGCGTGACCAGTTGAATCACGGCGAATAAATCACCGGCATCGCTGTTACGACCTCCTGGTAAACCACGGCCACGCAAGCGTAGTTTCTGGCCCGACCGAGCATTAGCTGGAATATTGAGTTGGATCGTGCCGCTTGGTGTTTTGAAATCCACCTTGGCGCCTAAAGCCGCTTCCCACGGTGCCAGCGGTAAATCGGCGAAGACATCACGCTCCTCCACCCGATACCGCGGATGATCGGTGTACTGAATTTCTAATTTCACATCGCCAGGCTGCATGCCGGGCGGTGCTGAAATCTGCCCACTCAAACGAATCACTTGGCCTGCTTTAACACCGGCGGGAATTTTTACTTCTAAAGTTTTATCTTCACGCTGCAGATGGCCATGGTTATCGAGCTGCTGCAAAGGCAGGGTTAAACGTTTGCTGCTGCCCTCGTAGGCTTCTTCTACGGTGATTTGCAGGCGAAATTGCTGATCTTCCATTTTGGCCGGGCGTGTGCGTCCACGACCACCGGGCCGACCGCCTTGGAATCCACCACCCTGAAATCCAGCACGGCCACCACCCATTCCACCCATGCCACCAAACAGGGATTCGAAGAAATCACTAAAGCCCCCACCGGCACCACCAAAGCCGCCATTGAACTGGTTTTCCCAGCCCGGCGGTGGGCGAAAGTTTTGGCCTTGCTGCCAATTACTGCCTAAAGTGTCGTAAGCGCGGCGTTTTTCGGCGTCTTGCAACACCTCATACGCCTCATTCACCGCCTTAAAGCGTTCTTCGGCATTGGCTTCTTTGCTCACATCGGGATGGTACTTTCGCGCTTGTTTGCGGTAAGCCTTTTTAATCTCATCGGCACTGGCCTTGCGGTCCACACCTAAGATTTTGTAGTAATCCTTGTATTCCATAGCTCATTCAGCACAAAGCTGCGGTCACTAAAAGCCACCGCAGCTAATTTCGGGTTAATCGTTAAAATTCAACAGCGTTTAGCTTGCTGCCGCAATATCGGGCGCTTGCTTAGAAAAAGACAAAGCACCGTTTTGCACATCAACAACAATCCCATCGTCGGGACCAAAGGCACCCGATAATAAATGTTGTGCCAGGGCATTTTCCAGCTGTTGCTGTATGGCGCGCTTCAGCGGACGTGCACCATACACCGGATCAAAGCCCGCTGCACCCAGTAAATCCAATGCCGCCTCAGAAACTTGCAGATCGATATGGCGCTCCGCCAAACGTTTACGCAAACCTTCAATCTGAATCGCTGCAATGGCGCGGATTTCACTTTGGCCCAAGGGATGGAACACCACCAGTTCATCCACCCGATTAATAAACTCGGGCCTGAAATGACTCTGCACCACCTCCATCACCGACTGCTTCATGTGTTCGTAGTCGGCACCGGCCTGTTCTTGAATTCGGTTAGAACCCAAGTTCGAGGTCATCACCACCACCGCATTGCGGAAATCCACCGTACGGCCCTGGCCATCGGTGAGCCGTCCGTCATCTAAGACCTGCAGCAGAATATTGAACACATCGGGGTGCGCTTTTTCCACCTCATCCAGCAAAATCACCGCATACGGGCGGCGACGCACGGCCTCGGTCAGGTAACCGCCTTCTTCATAGCCCACGTAGCCCGGCGGCGCACCAATTAAGCGGGCCACTGAGTGTTTTTCCATAAACTCCGACATATCGATACGCACCATGGCGTCTTCGGTATCGAACAAAAACTCGGCTAAGGATTTACACAATTCGGTTTTACCCACGCCAGTGGGGCCTAAAAACAGGAACGAACCATTGGGGCGATTCGGATCGGACAAACCTGCCCGCGAACGGCGAATCGCATTAGCCACCGCCGTCACCGCTTCGCCCTGCCCGATCACCCGTTGATGCAAGACCGATTCCATCCGCAGCAGTTTGTCGCGCTCACCTTCCAGCATTTTGTTCACCGGAATCCCGGTCCAGCGTGAGACCACCTCGGCGATTTCTTCTTCAGTTACCTTATTGCGCAACAACTGAAATTCTTGCTGCTCGGCATTTTCAGCCGCCGCCAGTTGTTG
>JAKSCJ010000024.1 GCA_022360675.1 Lysobacterales bacterium | reverse complement strand
TAAGGCCCAATGGTGACATCACTGGCAATGCGCGCTTCCGGATCGATGATCGCGGTGGGATGAATGCTCATGAGGGGCGGCGTTCGGCGCAGAAAAACTCGGCACTGGCGGCCATTTTGCCCTCGATGAGCACTTGGCCTTTGTACTGAGCCATACCGCGAATCACACGCTTTTCTTCCACTTCTAAAATGAGTTGATCGCCTGGACGAACCAATTGCGTAAAGCGTGCTTTATCGACTTTTACCAAATAAAACAGTGGGCACTCACGACCGATAGCGCGCTGCTTCAGCTGGGTGAGTACACCGGCGGCTTGAGCCATGGCTTCAATTAACAAAACACCAGGCATGACCGGATGATCCGGGAAGTGGCCTTGGAAAAAGCCTTCATTCACGCTGACATTTTTTAAGCCACGTAAGCGCGGAGTGGGTTCTAATTGATAATCTAAAACCCGGTCAACCAACAAAAAGGGGTAGCGATGTGGCAGGGCGGACAGGATATCTTCAATATCCAGGCGGGTGTCAGCCTGTTCTCCCATGGTGTTTTCTCCAGTCAAAGTTATTTACCCCTTAATAGTTCCCGCAGGGTTTTATCTAAATTACGTAAACGAACCAGGTTACGGCGCCAAGTTCGTGCATCTTGGGCGGCCACAGCCGAGCCGTATTCGCCGGGTTTGTCGATGGAATGCGTAATGCTACTCATGCCTTGCACAATGACCCGATCGCACAACTCAATATGACCTAAAACGGCCGCAGCGCCGCCAATCAGACAGTATCGCCCAATTACCGCACTGCCAGCAATGCCAACACAGGCCGCGATGGCGGTGTGAGCACCGATACGCACATTGTGAGCGATTTGAACTAAGTTATCGATACGTACGCCATCTTCAATAATGGTGTCGTCTAATGCACCACGATCAATCGTGGTGTTAGCGCCAATTTCTACCTGATCACCAATTTGCACGCTGCCGAGCTGCGGAACCTTTTGCCAACGTTCACCTCGCCAAGCTTGGCCGAAGCCATCGGCACCAATCACAACACCCGGATGCAATAAGCAATGGCTGCCAATGTTGACATGGTGTGCAATGGTGACCGACCCAACCAAGCGTGTGTATGTGCCGATATGCACGTGGTCTTCAAGCACACAGTTGGGGCCAATAATGCAATGGTCGCCAACTTGTGCGTGGCTGCCGATAACGGCGCCAGCAGCAATTTGGCAATGCTGACCAATGCGTGCGGTGGGATGCACGGAGGCACTGGGATGAATGCCGGTTTCGTATTGGTTTTGGTATTCAAACAAAGCAGCAATGCGGGCAAATTCCGCATATGGGTTTGCCGCAATAAGTGCGGGGCCTGACCACTCAGCTGCACTGCTGGCATCCATGATGACCGCGCTGGCCTTGGTACTTGCCAATGCGCTGCGGTATTTGGCTTGAGCTAAAAAGCTTAATTGGCCTGGTGTTGCGCGATGTAATGGCGCTACACCTGAGATGATGGTCTCGGGCGCTGCCTTGCACTCCAATTGAAAACGCTGGGCTAGCTCAGCCAGTGTAAATTGAGTGTGCGTGTTGGCAGAGGTCGGGGGAGAGGAATCATTCACGGCTGTTCTTGTTCGGCTTGATCGGCAGCGTGTTCTTGCTGCAGATGCTGAAGAATAAGGTCGGTCACATCGATGCGATCGCTGGCGTAAACCACGGGGCTTGCCAGCACCAGGTCGTAACCTTTTTGGCTGGCAATAGCGGCGATCGCTTGGTTAATTTCCACTTCCACCCGGCTGATTTCTTCGTTGCGACGCAGTTGTAGTTCTTGTCGTAGCTCGTCGCGGCGGCGCTGAATGGAACGCTCCAGCAGGCGGATTTCCTGCTCGGTTCGACGGCGCTCGGGGGCGCTTAAGGCTTGGGCGGGTGGGAGTAGCTGATTGGCTTCGAGCTGGGCTTGCAGGGTTTGTAAGCGCTGCTCGTCTTGGGCCAGGGCGTCGTTGCGAGCCCTGAATTCTTGATCTAAACGTTGGCGCCCGGCGATGACCTGGGGCGCCTGGTCCAGTACAGCCTTCATATCCACATAGGCGATGCGGTTTTCCTGCGCCATCACCGGGATGGTGATGGCGAGAAAACAAAGCAGCGCAATGATATGAACAGTGCGCAAGGTCTTAGAAAACAGTGCCGAAGGTGAATTGCAAGGCTTCGGTGGTATCACCTACTTCTTCGCGAATCGGGAACGCGTAGCTGATGGTGATGGGCCCCACCGGAGCATCCCAAGTCAGCGAAACACCGGTGGAGGCGCGTAATTCGCTGGTTTCGTATGCATCGATATCTTCGTACACATTACCCACGTCGAGGAACCAGCTTAAGCGTGAGCCGGTGCCGCCGCCGAAGCTCAACGGTAAGAATAAATCCATACCGCCGGTAACTTTGAAGTCACCACCTACCGAGCGACAGAACTGATCTTTCGGGCCTAAGGTGTTGTCGTCGAAACCACGTACGTCGTTAACACCACCACCGAAGAAGTGCTCGTAGAAGGGTAAGCCGCGATCGATGGTAACGATGTCCGATAATTGACAGTCGCCCGCCAAACGTTGCGGTTCGCCCGGAACTACGGCCAGATCGTTGTCGTAGTCGTCGTAGCTGTCGCCGTAGCCCACTTCACCGCGCACGGAGAAGACCAGCGGGTCCCACACTTGCCAGTATTTGGCGTAGTTGTAAAACAGTTTGTAGTAAGAGCGTGAGCTGCCGGGTAAGGCGATCTCAGCGCTTAACTGTTGAATAGAACCACGGCTAGGTACGAAGAAGTGATCGCGTGAATCGCGCGACCAGCTCAGGTTGATTTCGTAGGTGGTTTGTTCGCGCTCGCTGCTGCTCAGTACACCGTCGCCGTTTTCGTCCAGGGAAATACCCAGAGGCGGCGTGGGAATTAACACCAGTTCTTCACAAATGCCGTTACCGTTGAGGTCGTTACAGTTACCGTCGTCATCAAAGGTTTCGCGGGTTAGCGTGCCTAAGTTGATGTCGGTTTGACGAATGGCGGCACCAAAGCGGAAGAAGCCGTATTCGCTCAACGGAATACCGAAGTTCACACCACCGCCCACTTCACTGGTGGTGAAGCGTGAAATATTTGCGTCGCGGCTTTGGAACTCAGAGTAACGCAGGAAGAAGCCACGGCTAATACCGTCGTCGGTCCAGTAGGGGTTGTTATACGACAGATTAAACTGGGTCAAAATATCGCTGCGGCTCAAGGCCAAGCCCACTTGCTTACCGCTACCCAAGAAGTTGTCTTGGTTGACCGCAATACTGGTGATTAAGCCTTGCACCTGGGAGAAACCCAAACCAAAGCTCACACTACCCGACGGGCGTTCTTCAACGGAGACTAAGACATCCACTTGGTCGTCGGTGCCGGGCACCTGCGGGGTTTCGATATTGACGTTATCGAAGAAGCCCAAGCGTTGTAAGCGCTGTTGTGAGCGATCCACAGAAGCCTGGGAGAACCACGCACCTTCTAGCTGGCGCATTTCGCGACGCAGTACTTCGTCTTTGGTGGTGGTGTTGCCTGAGAAGGCCACACGGCGCACGTACACGCGTTTACCTGGCTCAACATAGAAAGTCAGGTTAACGGTACGGTCATCACGGTTAATGCGCGGCTGTGGGTCCACGTTGGCAAAGGCATAACCCACATTCGACAGCACGGCCGTGATGTTTTCGATACTTTGCTCCATCTCTTTACGCGAGAAGGTATCACCGGGTTGGGTCAGAATCAGGCGTCGCAGGGTTTCTTCACCCAAAATCAAATCACCGGTGATATTGACGTCGTTTAAGGTGTAAACGTCGCCTTCATCCACATTGGCGGTGATGTAGATTTCTTTTTTGTCGGGGCTGATGGTGACCTGAGTGGATTCGATATTGAAATCCACATAACCACGATCGAGATAGTGCGAGCGCAGTTTTTCTAAGTCGCCACTCAGTTTTTCTTGCGAGTATTGATCATCAGAGCGCCAGAACGACAACCAGTTGGTGGTGTCCAGCTCAAACTCTTCGCGCAGTTCTTCGTCGGTAAATACCGTGTTACCCACCACGTTAATGTGGCGAATGGTGGCGGTTTCACCTTCTTCAATCACGATCGCGATACGTACCCGATTACGTTGTAAGTCGGTGACCTGGGCGTCGACATCTACCGAGTACTTGCCTCGGTTGAAATACTGACGCACCAACTCTTGCTCAACGCGATCGAGTTGCAATGGATCAAATACTTCACCTTCGGCCAGGCCAATACTGGCCAATGCGCCTTCCAGATCTTCAGTCTGCAAGGCTTTATTACCTGAGAAGGTGATGTTGGAAATAGCGGGGCGTTCCTGCACCTGAATCACGAGGATGTCATTATCCCGAGCGAAACTCACGTCGGCGAAAAAACCGGTGCGATACAAAGCGCGAATGGCACTCCGAACCGTACTGGCTGACGCGGTATCGCCCACCTCCAGTGGCAAATAGGTGAAGATGGTGCCCTCAGCAATACGCTGCAGGCCCTCCACCCGGATGGCACCGATGGTGAATGTATCGTTGTTGGTTATAAATGGTTGAGCCTGAGCCCAACTGCTGATAAAGAGAATCAGAAACAAGAATATGCGCATGCAATTCTGCCCGTACGCTGGTCAGTAGACGCCCGCAGTTTACGCAAACAGGCGCAATATATCGTTAAAAATTGCCAACCCCATCAAGCTCGCGAGTAAAACCACACCCACGTATTGCCCGGCCATTTGGAAGTTATCCGACACGGGGCTGCCTTTGAGCAACTCAATAAAGTAATACATTAAGTGCCCGCCATCCAGTAATGGCACTGGCAATAGGTTTAAGATTCCCAGTGAGAGGCTAATCAAACCGAGGAACGCGAGAAAACGTGCCACCCCTAAGGCGGCAGAATCATTAGCAAGCCGGGCGATGGTGATGGGCCCGGAGAGATTATCCAAGGAAGCGCGCCCAAGTACCAGCTGTTTCAGCATCGAAAGTGTATCTGAGATTAACCGCGTGGTATGGGTGAAGGCTTTAGGGAAGGCTTCCAGTGGGCCGTAATGTTGCACCACCTGATAGCTGCGATACTGCTCTTGCACCGCCTCGGGCAGCTCAGCGGGGCGAATGCCCAATAGTGGACGTTGGCCGCTGTCATCTAAAACCGGCTTAATCTCGGCGCTCATAGGCGCGCCTGCGCGCTGCCAAGTAACCTTGATGGGCTGAAGATCTTGGCCATGTTCGGCAATTAAGCGAGTGATGTCGTACCAGTCGTTCACGGTTTGATCGTTGATACTGGTAATGACATCGCCAGGACGTAAGCCTGCCGCGTATGCGGGCATGGTTTCTTCGGCGCTGGAAAGCTCGGCACTAATAGGTACGCGCCAAACGCTTAGGCCACTGGCGTCGAGCAGCTCGACTTCACGAAAATCTTCGGGTAATTGAGAAAAACGCAGAATATGTTTGCTGGTGCCGGTTTGTGGATGTTGCTGGGTAATCTCCACGTCGCGTTTTTCCACTGCGGGAATGACTAAAGCCTGAAAGGCATCGGACCAGGTTTCGATATCGCGATCATCCACGGCCACAATGGCGTTTTCGGCTTTTAGGCCCGCCTGCGCTGCTAAACCTGTGGTTTCACCCAAAACGGCGCGCATATCGGCAATGCCCACCATATACATCACCCAGAACACGGCAACCGCCAGTACCAGATTAAAAATAGGGCCAGCGGCCACGATAGCGATACGACTCCACACCGGCTTGCGATTAAAGGCCATGTGCGCCTCTGCCGGATCCACATCGCCTTCGCGCTCGTCGAGCATTTTGACGTAACCACCTAAAGGCAAAGCAGCGATCACGTATTCGGTGCCATCTTTGCCGGTACGACGCCATAAAGGACGGCCAAAGCCGACGGCAAAGCGCAGCACTTTCACCCCACATTTGCGAGCGACCCAAAAATGGCCAAACTCGTGAAAGCTGATCAACACGCCTAAGGCGATGATCAACCAGAGGATCGAGCCAAAAAATTCGTTCATAAAACATTCCTCAGCATGCGCGCCGGTATTGCGCTGACAAAGCGAAACTTACTTCGCGCAGTCATCAGGTTTCATCATAGCCTGTACTGACTTTGCTAGATACCAGCCCATTAGTCACTGGCGTGCAGTTACTGAAACCGAAATCGGTATCGATTTCAGAATAGCTTGGAGAGATAGCAACTTTGTGTCGCGATGGCATCGGTCTTGAGGCCGAGTTGCGGTGCTCGTTCAGTGCTTGTTTATGCACTGCGGCAAAGCGGTTGGCCGTCTACCGTTGGTTTGGGTGTTGCAAGCGTAATACCTTTAGGAAAGTGTAAACCTTTGGGGTGAGGTTTCTAAGGTAACTCGTTTAAGTTGGAGAGCGAGTCAATGTAAAAATATTGCTGGTTTGCTTCGCTGCTGAAAGACTCACCAATAATGTCGCCACCACTCTAAAAAAAAAAAAAAAAACGGCGCGGCGGCACAGAGGCTGTCGATACGATCCATCAAACCGCCGTGGCCGGGCAGCAGCGCGCCGGTATCTTTGCTACCCGCATGGCGCTTGAGGAGGCTAACGGTGAGGTCGCCCACGACCGAGATCAAAGTAATCAACACCACGGCTGCAGGTAAAAACCACAGCGGCTGATGCCAAAAGCCCGTCCAATGAGCGGCGCACAACATTAACGCTAACGCTGTGATAACGCCGCCCACTAAACCTTCCCAGGTTTTGCCTGGGCTTACACTGGGCGCGAGCTTATGGCGGCCGAGTGTTTTACCGGCGGCGTAAGCACCCACGTCGGCCGCCCAAACTAAAAACAGCAAGCTAATGAGCCAGCCGGGGTGTAACTGATGCAGGTTTTGAATAGCGACCCACGCCGGTACGGTCATGATGATAGCTAGCAGCACTTTAATAACGCGCCAGCGGCCCGCCAAGGCCTGGCCATGGTGCGGCATGATGAGCCATGCAAAACACAACAACCAGCTAACAATGGCGATCCATAAAGCGGTGTTTTGCCATTGAGGAAAGACCGCCACCAAAGTAATGCCTGTAGCCGTAACCGCCATGACTGCCGCTTGCGCGCTACTGCTGGTGGCACCAGCTAACAGCGCAAGTTCACGTACACCCACCACCATGACGCCAGCGAGCAGCAGCGATAACCAAGCGGTGGGTAAATAGAAGATGGCTGCCAGAACCACTGGTGCCAGCACCAGTGCGGTCAGCACGCGTTGTTTAAGCATGGGCCTGCTTTAAATCAGCTTGGGGGACACAGCCAAAGCGGCGTTCACGGCGCGCGAAGTCGGCCAACGCGTGATCGAGATCGCGCTCTTTGAAATCGGGCCATAGGGTATCGCAGAAATATAATTCTGCGTAGGCGAGCTGCCACAGCATGAAATTACTCACGCGGCGCTCACCACCGGTGCGGATTAATAGATCGGGCGGTGGTGTGTCTGGGCCCAGGCTGAGTTGTCGTTCGATATCTTCGCATCGAATTTGGCCATCTTCAGATTCAGCCAGTGCGCGTTGTGCGGCTTGGGTGATATCCCAGTGTCCGCCGTAGTTCACCGCAATATTTAAGCACATGCCGGTGTTGTGCTCGGTTTGTTGGGTCGCGTTAACCATGCCTTGCTGAATGTGTTCAGGAAAACGGCTGGGATCGCCCATGAATCGTACCCGAATATTGTTTTTGTGCAGATCGGGTACTTCTTTTTGCAGCGCCCGCATGAAGAGTTGAAGCAAGGTTTTCACTTCGTTTTCAGGGCGGCGCCAGTTTTCGCTGCTGAAAGCGAAAACGGTTAATTGGGGAATTTGTCGCTTGGCACAGGCGCGCACCATGTTCTTCAGCGCCTTGCGGCCCATTTGGTGGCCGGCGCTGCGTGGTAAACCGCGTGCGCTGGCCCAACGGCCATTGCCATCCATAATCAGGGCGAGGTGCTGTAATACAGGTGTGGTAGCGGCGGTATCGGCCATGGGTATCTGCCTTCTCAAACGCCGGGGAAGCGAAAGCCCAAGCGACCCCGAGGGGTCGCGGGCGAGGAAAGCGGCATCACAAGGAGAGTAACTCCTGCTCCTTTTCTTTGACGACTTCGTCGACTTTGCCTACGTAACGGTCGGTGACGGTTTGTACTTCGGATTCGCCACGACGTTCTTCATCTTCCGAGATTTCTTTAGCTTTTTGCAACTCTTTTAATTTAGAGTTGGCATCGCGACGGATGTTGCGGATCGCGATTTTGGCGTTTTCGCCTTCGCCGTGAACCACTTTGGTTAACTCACGACGACGCTCTTCGGTTAGAGCGGGCAGCGGAACGCGAATAACGGTTCCCACGGTGGTGGGGTTTAAGCCTAAATCGGAGCTTAAAATCGCCTTTTCGATCACGCTGACCATGGGTTTTTCCCACGGCGTGACCACCAAGGTGCGTGCATCTTCGGTGGTGACATTGGCTGCCTGATTCACCGGCACCATGTTGCCATAGTATTCCACCTGAATGTGATCCAGCAGGCTGGGGTGTGCACGGCCAGTGCGAATCTTGCTCAGTTCCTGGCGCAGTGACTCGATGCTTTTGCCCATACGGGAATCGGCATCGGATTTAATTTCGTTCAGCATCAATCAGCCTCCTGATCCTCTAAAAAGCGTGCTGCGTCAATCGTATTCTTTACCTTAAGAACTGCCATAGCAGCCCAAAAGCGCTCATCATTGTAGAGCTAACAGCGCATTAAATGATAGCGCCACAGCCAATGAGCGTGCTACGGGCTGATCCAATAGCAATCTTTAAGAAATAGGATGCACTGGCGGCTGAATCAAGCCTTAAGCCGCTTAATCAAGCTAAAGCCAGTTCATCGCGGCTTCGATTTAACCCTTATCGACCAAAGTGCCGATGGGCTCGCCCATAACCAAGCGCATGAGGTCGCCGTATTTGAACATATTGAAAATACGAATGGGCATGGTTTGGTCGCGACACAGCACAATGGCGTTGGTATCCATCACCATTAATTTGCGTTCGATCACTTCATCGTAGCTGATGCGCTCATAGCGCTCGACG
>JAKSCJ010000342.1 GCA_022360675.1 Lysobacterales bacterium | reverse complement strand
TGGCAGGCTTAATTGCAACGCCGACGGTGGGTAATGGCCCCAATGCGCCGGTGGATTTGCTCATTCTGCCCGGTGATCGCTATCTCTACTTGTTACAAACGGTGGGCGCCAATATTGCGGCTTGGGATATTGATCTGAATAACGGCGATTTAATTGAGCTGCCGAATCAACCCTTGGCCTTACCGGCAGATGCCACGCCCTATGGCTTGGTGTATGTTGATCGCCGCAATGGTGCTTTGATCTTGCCGCCGCCGCCCGGTCAAGACGGCGGGCGTTAGGAATCGATCGGCGCTGAGGTGGGCGCAGTGCTTAAGGTGACCCCTGGAGATCACCGTTAATACTCTCGAACATGCCGACTCTTGGAACACAGAGTCGGTATTTTTTTGTTGGGTGATTAGCTGCGAAAACATGCCGCTTGGAAGAGAAATACAGGGCCAATCTCAGCACTTTACTGCACGTTGGATAAAGTGCATGGCGTTGTGATGAGCAATAATGTGAAAATTTCGCTTGCCAAAGTGGAATCTTTTTGGTAGATTTCCACGGCTTCGGCGGGCGATTAGCTCAGTTGGTTAGAGCGCTGTCTTGACATGGCAGAGGTCACTGGTTCGAATCCAGTATCGCCCACCAGATATCCCCTCGTGCTTCATACTCTGCGGTTATGATATTGCCGCTGGCTCGTGGGCACCGGTGGGGCGCATGGCGCCCTTTTTTATTTTCCGGCCCGCCAGGCTGGCTTGGGCCTCAATCCGCAAGTGATGTATGCCTCAGATCACGCTACCCGATGGCAGTGCCCGATCCTTTGACCGTCCCGTTTCGGTGGTTGAAGTCGCGGCCGATATTGGTGCCGGTTTAGCGCGCGCGACCCTGGCTGGTGAAGTTGATGGACGTTTAGTGGATGCTTCATTCACTATCGAAACCGACAGCAATCTGCGCATCATCACAACACGTGATGAGGAAGGCGTGGACTTGCTGCGGCACTCCACAGCGCACTTATTAGCCCAAGCCGTAAAACGCCTCTTTCCTAAAGCACAGGTAACCATTGGCCCGGTTATCGAAGACGGTTTTTATTACGATTTCTCCTACCCCGGTGGCTTTAAACAGGAAGACCTGGACGCCATCGAAAAAGAGATGAAGAAAATCGTTAAAGAATCCATCGAAGTCGAGCGCACATTGATGCCGCGCGACGAGGCAGTGGAATTCTTCCGTCAGCAAGGTGAGGAATACAAAGCGGAAATTATCGCTTCTATTCCCACCAACGAAGACATCTCCTTGTATCGCCAAGGCGACTTCATCGATTTATGTCGTGGCCCCCACGTACCGAATACCGCCAAGCTGGGTTCATTCAAGTTGACCAAGCTGGCGGGTGCCTATTGGCGTGGCGACAGCAACAACGAAATGTTGCAGCGTGTCTATGGCACTGCTTGGGGTAACGACAAAGACTTAAAAGCGTATCTGCACCGTATTGCCGAGGCAGAAAAGCGCGATCACCGCCGTTTGGGCAAGCAAATGGAATTATTCCATATGCAAGAAGAAGCCCCCGGTATGGTGTTTTGGCATCCTAAAGGCTGGACCTTGTGGCAAGTGGTCGAGCAATACATGCGTGGCGTGTACCGCGATAGCGGTTATCAAGAAGTGCGCTGCCCACAAATTTTGGATGTCACCCTGTGGAAGCAATCGGGCCACTGGGATAACTACCAAGAAAACATGTTCTTCACCGGTTCTGAGCAGCGCGAATACGCTGTAAAGCCGATGAACTGCCCAGGCCATGTGCAAATTTATAACGCCGGTTTGCATAGTTACCGTGAGCTGCCCATTCGCTATGGCGAATTTGGCGCTTGCCACCGTAACGAGCCTTCTGGTGCTCTGCATGGCTTGATGCGCGTACGTGGCTTTACTCAAGATGATGGCCATATTTTCTGTACGCCGGGTCAAGTGGCCGATGAAGTGGCTGCTTTCCATCGTCAAGCATTGGCGGTTTACAAAGATTTCGGCTTTGATGAAATCGATGT
>JAKSCJ010000170.1 GCA_022360675.1 Lysobacterales bacterium | reverse complement strand
TTTGCCGGGGGCGATTGCGCACCGGGTGATGATCTCACCGTGAGTGCCGTGGCCCAAGGTCGCGATGCCGCCGAAGCTATTCATCAATATTTGACTCACCAGGCTCAAGATTCCGCCGTGAGTGTTGCTAATCAGGAGCAAGCCCATGGCTGATTTACGTTGTTCCATCGCCGGGGTGAATTCCCCCAATCCGTTCTGGTTGGCTTCCGCGCCGCCCACCGATAAACAATACAACGTTGAGCGCGCTTTCGATGCGGGCTGGGGTGGGGTGGTTTGGAAAACCCTGGGCGAAGACGGCCCGCCGGTGGTGAATGTCTCGTCGCGTTATGGTTCGGTGGATTACAATGGCCAGCGCATGATGGGTTTGAATAACATCGAGCTCATCACCGATCGCCCGCTGGAAGTGAATCTACGCGAAATTAAAGCGGTGAAAGCAGCCTGGCCCGATCGCGCCGTGGTGGTGTCGTTGATGGTGCCCTGTGAAGAACAGGCCTGGAAAACCATCTTGAAGAAGGTGGAAGACACCGGCTGCGATGGTGTGGAGCTGAACTTTGGCTGCCCCCACGGCATGAGCGAACGCGGCATGGGTGCTGCGGTGGGCCAGGTGCCCGAATATGTGGAGCAAGTGACCCGCTGGTGTAAAGAACACACCCAAATGCCCGTATTCGTGAAGCTCACACCAAACATTACCGATATCCGCTACTCGGCTCGCGCCGCCCATAACGGAGGTGCCGATGCGGTGTCGTTAATTAACACTATCAACTCCATTGTTGGCATCGATTTAGACCAGATGGCACCCATGCCCACGGTGGATGGCAAGGGCACCCACGGTGGCTATTGTGGCCCGGCGGTGAAACCCATTGCCCTAAATATGGTGGCGGAAATCGCCCGCGATGCCCAAACGCGCGGTTTACCCATGTCGGGTATCGGTGGCATTAACACCTGGCGCGATGCGGCCGAGTTCATCAGCTTAGGTTGCGGCAGTGTGCAAGTGTGTACGGCGGCCATGCGCTATGGCTTTGCCATTATCGATGAACTCACCGACGGCCTAAGCCGTTGGATGGATGAAAAAGGCCATGCCAATATTGAGTCGTTCCGGGGTCAGGCTGTGCCCAATGTGACCGACTGGCAATTTCTCAATATCAATTTCAAAACCATCGCCCATATCGATCCGGATAAATGCATCGAATGCGGCCTGTGCCACATCACCTGCGAAGATACCTCGCACCAGGCTATTCGCAAAACCAAGAGCGCCGACGGCCATCGCACCTATGAAGTGATTGACGAAGAATGCGTGGGCTGTAATCTATGTAACTTGGTTTGTCCGGTGCCCGAGTGCATCACCATGCGTCCCCAAGACACAGGTTTGCCTTACAGCAACTGGACGAAGCATCCTAATAATCCTATGCGAGAGGCGTAATGGACCCATTCATGCAGGCGGCTATTGAAGAGGCTGAACAAGGTTTAGCCGAGGGTGGTATTCCCATCGGTTCGGTGTTAGTTCATCAGGGTAAAATTATTGGTCGTGGCCATAATCGGCGGATGCAGCAAGGCAGCGCCGTGTTGCACGGCGAGATGGATGCCCTGGAAAACGCCGGTCGCTTGCCCGCCCAGGTGTATCGCGAGAGTGTGATCTACACCACCTTATCGCCCTGTTCCATGTGTAGCGGTGCCATTAAATTGTATGGCATTCCTAAAGTGGTAGTGGGCGAGAACAAAACCTTCATGGGCGAGGAAGAATGGTTACGTGGCCATGGCATCGAAGTGGATGTGGTGGATAACGAACGCTGCGTAGAATTAATGCAGCAGTTCATCGCCGCCCATCCCGAAGAATGGAATGAAGATATTGGCGAAGATTAAAGCTTCACCGCTGTTTTAATATCTTAAGTTCATTGATCAGCAATAATAACGCCGTGCTCAGCTTTGAGTGCGGCGTTTTAGTTTTTCATCAATATCACTTCTCACGATGGTGTTGCTATGAGCGGTATTTCTATGGATTCAGAAAGCACAGCTATCCCTAACGATCAGGCCGTGGTAGCGGCGAAGAAGCCTTTATTGATTCAGGTGGATGCCCAGAAATACTATTACTGGTGCTCTTGCGGACGCAGTAAAAAACAACCTTTTTGCGATGGCTCCCATAAAGGTACTGACTTTCAACCTTTAGTTTGGCAAGCACCTAAAGATGAAAAGATATTGTTCTGCACCTGTAAACAAAGCAAGAACCCACCTTTTTGCGATGGTTCGCATAATCAACTGGATGCCGAATACGGAAAGAGTGACGATCCACAAAGCGTAGTTTCGGATGCTGATGTTGAGTTGGTGGAATTTGCGGTACTCAATGAACATTATCTGCGCGCGGCTTTAGATAACGGTTGCTATGTGATTCGTCCACGAGTGCCGGACGATACCAAGCAACCGATTTCCCGTGAAGCCACCATTGCCAAGTCTTTAGGCTCGGTGCATTTGGATCAATACGAAATCCGCCTCAACGAAGGTCAATCGCCGGTGTGGCAGGTGGATGGCTCCGATGTGGTGTTATTTGTGATGGCGGGCTTCGGTGAGGTGGTGATTGCTGGTCGTGCAACGCCGATTGAGCCTCATTGTGGCGTGTTTATTAAGGCCGGTGAGAGCTTTCAAATCGTGCAGCACGAAGCTTTGTTGATTAATGCTACGGTGTGTCCTAGCGATGCTAACTGGCAAGAACTAGCGGCTCACCATGATCGCTTTGATACCTCGATCAGCCCCAGAGTGCAGGGCGTTGATCCTGAACAACAACAAGCCATGGCCGATCGTTTTTTCCAAGTCTTGGTCGACGACAGCACACAAGGCAGTGAAACCACGTTGTTCATTGGTCATGTTCCTCAGTCGCGTGCGGCACATCATCGCCATCTGTACGAAGAAACCATTAGCGTGTTATCGGGCCAAGGCTTTATGTGGACCGATCGAACCAAAGCCGAAATCCGCCCCGGAGATACAATTTATTTACCGGCACAGCAGTCTCATTCGGTGGAATGTTGCAATGCCGATGGCTTGTTTTTAGTGGGCGCTTTTTATCCATCGATGTCGCCAGCTATTAACTATTAATGCTGGGCTCGATGGGTTGTAG
Source organism: Lysobacterales bacterium (assembly GCA_022360675.1). Taxonomy (GTDB): domain Bacteria; phylum Pseudomonadota; class Gammaproteobacteria; order Xanthomonadales; family Wenzhouxiangellaceae; genus JAKSCJ01. The sequence goes on along the minus strand of JAKSCJ010000170.1, from coordinate 12,020 downwards.
GCCCGTTTTGTGTTACTTGTTTTTTAGTGCCTTCTAATGTGGCTTTCTAATATGGTTCTGGTCAGTCAATATTTAAGTGCCAGGCCTATGCTCGTTGTTATGAAAATCAGAAGCTTAAAGACACAAAACCAAACCAAAAAGGCACTGTTTACCACTGAACAGCCGTCTTAATCTTTCCTAAGATGTGGCTTCTGGTGTTGGGGAACACTAGGTGAGCCGGCGCTCCATGTCTCTGCTTTGGAGCGCTTGCTCACGTTTTCATTAGGCGCACATCGCCTTGGCCATGTTCACGGTATGGTAAGTGACATCTGAGTTGGTTATGCTCCATGGTTTAGGTCCGCTTGATACGAACAAGACGAAGCCCGCTTGCGGGTGATGAGTCATAAACGATGAAACAGGAGCAATTATGTCGGATTCTGGCGCAAACAACTCCATGCCTGTATACCAGTACACGGTCAAGTTCCGCATCATAAGCGGTGAACCCAGTTTTGAATTGCAGCAAAATGGGGTGAAGGTCCCCAATACGATTCAAATCGACGAGCCCATGGCAGCTTTGGTGTTTAATTTGGATGCCGCATTTTTTGATGGTGCTACCGGTTCTTTTGGCACCAATGTGCAGTGGCTTAGCGATGACACCTGCATGCCCATCGAGCGGCCCAATAACTTCGCCTATACGCGCGAGAACGACACCACTTTTGTGGTGTTCGATGTGAATACCACCACCGGCAGCAGCGACACGGTATTTCATTTCCTGTATTCGGTTGTTAAAAGCACCACCTCCGATGCGGTGATGTACACCAGCCCCGATCCGGTCATCATTAATAAAAAACCACCGGCATAACACACGCTGGTAACGATTCGATTCGCTATCTGGAATACGGCCATCGCCATTGTTATACAGTGGTGATGGTGCCGATGTTTATGGCTAGGAAGCCTTTAATGATGTGCTTTTTTTTGTTGATGTTTTGAATATCTTCTGCCACCCTTTGGCCATCAACTGATGGTTCAATGTAAGGTTTAGTGGCTTTTTAAGACTAAGTATTAATCTTGCCTATTGCTTGTTCCTCGATATGACTTGTTTCTTTTGTTTTCAGCTTTAATAACACAGCGATTCCAATGCTAGACTCGTCTGTAGGATGCCGAGTCTTTAAAACGATGAAAAAGGGATAACCATGTCAGATTCAAACAGCACTTCAAACTCTGTTTACACGATTAAATTTACGCTTATCGATGGTAAGCCTGTCTTCATTTTGATGCACGATGGTCATCAAGTCAGTGACGCCATTGAAATTGAAGATGAAATCGCTACTTTAGATTTTCGGTTAGAAGCAGAATTGCCCGACGACAACTACACGGCTGCATTAGGCACCAATTTACAGTGGTTAAGTGACGATAACCGAGCGCCCATTGCGATGCCGGAAAACTTTACTTTTAATCGTGTTAACGGCTCGAACTTTTTATTAGTGAATAAAAACACGGGTAATGCCATCTTCCACTTTGTTTACTTCGTGGTGTTGAGCAGCGATGACGATGCGATTATTTATGCCAGCCCCGACCCGGTTATTATCAATAAAAAACCACCGGTATCTGGTAACGGCTAAGCGCCCTTTCTATTGCTAGCGCTTAACGAACCTTGCAGCGCTTCTTTTTTTCCAGATGCTTTAATTGTCGGTCGTGACTCATCACCATTGTGCTCACAGTGGTGATGAACCTGCTTGAACCAAAGCCTGTTTATTTAATGAAGCCGGTTTTTATCGTTAGTGGCCATACCACGGTTTTCTCCGCTGTTTCATTCCAGGCTTGCGCTAGTTGTTTAAAAAAAGTCTCGAACACGTGAGCTTCTTGCTGGGCTATGGCTTGCTGGTACGCCGACCAGGTTTTGATGTAGCTAATGAATGCGGGCAGCGTCATGGCGTGCTGATAACTGAGGGGGTCGCCGGAGATTTGATCCAGGCTTAGTGGTGTGAAGGGAAAGTACAGATCGGCATAGGCGTTTTCTACATGGGCTCGCTCGGGTGGCCAGAAATGGTGCAGATCCTGCCAATAGCCACGCTGAAAAATGCTATTTACGGCGTCGTGAATAAAAGGTACGCCGTAGCTAATCAAAGCCACCACCGCACCGGGTTTAGCGATGCGTTTAAGCTCGGCATAAAAAGCGTCGAGATCAAACCAATGAGCCGCCTGGGCCGCAACAATGAGATCGACCGAGGCATCGGCCAGCGCTATTTGTTCCGCATGCCCTTGTTGATACCGTACATTGTGATGTTGTTGCGCATGCTGAAGCTGGCTGGCGCTGGGGTCGATGCCCACCACTGCTTTGAAATGAGGCGCTAACACCGCCGTTAGCTGGCCACTGCCACAACCCACATCCACAGCCAGCTCTGGAGTAAGCTCGGACGCCTGCACTAACGTGCTCAAAGCGCGTCCTAGCGCTTCAGGATAGCGAGGGCGAAACTGAGCGTAATCGGCACCGCCGCTTTGGAAATGTACCATCGTTAATCTCGTTACTACTTCGGTGCCTGGCAGCAAGTCTTAAGGCTCGGTGCCCGCAAACCAGGGTAAACCAAACCATAAGTTATCGATGCCCGCGTTCTGGGCCTGTTGGCGGTATTCGCGGGCAGGCTCGGTTTGTTGTAGCACGGCGTACACCAAAGCGGCGGTGTAGAGTGCTTGGGGTTGGTGATCGGCCTGTTCCAGCATGGTTTGCAATTGGCTTACCGCGGCTTCGGCTTGGCCGGTGTGTGCCTGGGCCTGGACCAACACACCGAGTAAGTTATCGTTTAATGCGCTGTCTTGGGCTTGTTGATTGAGGGTGTCGGCCAGTTGACGATAACGCTGCTTGGCGGTTTCGGTATCGCCCTGTAGCTTGATGGCATCGGCCAGATTGAGTTGTACATAAGGGTTTTCAGGTGCTAATTCCAAAGCGCGGTGAAAGCTTTGCGCAGCTTGTTCGTAATTGCCGAGAAATAAATACACCGTACCTAGATTACTGAGCTCGGTCAGCTGCGGTGAGCGCAGTACCAAGCGGCGATAGAGACTTTCGGCGGTGCTTAGGGCGCCGCTTTGCATTTCGATCTCGGCCAATAGCGAAAGCCCACCGTAATGCTCGGGCACTAAATGCAGCAGATTCTCTAAATCTTTCCGGGCCAGTTCAATATCGCCTTGGCGATAAGCCATTTCGGCTGCCCAAAACCAATGCCGCCAGCTGGGTTGGCGGCTGGCCGCTTCGTGCATCAAGATGAGCGCGCGTTGTAACTCGTTTTGTTGCTCGGCCAACCGCGAGCGCATGGCCAAAATGGTGGCACTACCTGGTTGCAAGGTGGCGAATTGCTCTAAAGCCTCAGCGGCGGCGTTGGTATCGCGCTGGGCTAAGGCAATTTCGAACAACACAATGGCTTGGCCCGAGCTGGAGTCGGTCTTGCCCAAGGCTTCTTGGGCGAGATCTAAATCTTGCGGATCGGCTTGCTGATGGTAGCGGTACAGCAAAATACGTGAGCGCAATAAATGGGCTTCTTGAAAGTCGGGCGACTGCGTGAGCAATTGTTCCACCTGATCCAGCATTTCATTGCTATCGAGATGCTGTAGCTCATTGCGCTCGAACTCGGCCTGCAACCACAGCAGGCGGTCCAGATCAGCCGGATTGATCGGGTGCGATTGCTGCCTGAGTACGGGTAAGTCGGCGTAGGCTTCTTGCAAGTAAACCCTAAGCGCGCGATACAGCAAAGGTGGATCGGGCGGCGACGAAAAACTGCGCCGCCATAACTGTTGCTGACTGCCATCCTGGCGCTCGATATGGGCATTACATTCATTGCCCGCGCACACCAGGCTGGTATGGATCGACTCATCGAGCTGGGTTGCGGCGCTGATGGGTGTGCCATCGGGTAGCACCACCAAACCGCGATGATTCTCAAGCTCTTGCCGGGCGGCTTGGCGAATACTGGCCTGGATAGTGGCGACTTGCTCGCTATTGGCCAAGCCCGAAACACTAGGGGTGGCAACTGCAACATAGCGTAGCGCTGTGGTGCCTTGTTGCTGATTCCAATAACTGGTGAGCCCGGCGGTGCCCAATAGCGTTAGGCCCAAGGTGAGCGCGATCCAACGCCAGCGCTGGCTGGGCGGCGTTGGGTTTGTCGTGCTCCATTGGCTGTGTTGCTGGCCTGTGGCTTGAGGCGGCATATTGCCGCTTAGCTGCGAATGCGACCATGCGCTGCCATGGCTGCTTTCTTGCCCCGCGCCCACAGGGGGCTGTGTCATGGTGGGCTGTTGGATTAAGGTGCGCTCATCGAAATGGCCATTGGCAGCACCCGACGTTGGCGTGGCGGCTAGCGTCGACTGACCCTCGCGCAGTGTTGGGTTCGCTTGAGTTGGGTTTTGTGCTTGGGCTGCCGGTGTGAACTCGGCACTGGTGATCACGCCCCGCAGAGTGTCTAGCTCGAGTAAGGCGAGATCGGCGCTGGCGGGGCGTTGCTCGGGCGTTTTACTAAGAAACTGCTCCACCAATTGAGCCAGCGGTGTGGGAATCTGTGGATCGATCTGATCCAGACGCAGAGCGGCCTCGTTTAAGACGGCTTGAATGGTGCTGGCATTATCTTGACGACGAAACGGGCTGCTGCCGCTGAGCATTTCGTACATTAATACACCCAGGCTGAATAAATCGGCCCGGCCGTCCACCGTTTTTTGTTGAATTTGTTCAGGGCTCATGCACCGGCTGGTGCCCGCACTGCCTTGGTGATGATGTTGACGATGATACGCCAGGCCAAAATCCAGCACTTTGATTTGGCCTTCGCTGTTCACCATGATGTTCTCGGCTTTGAGATCGCCGTGAATCAAGCCTAAACGGTGGGTGGTGGCCAGCGCGGTGAGCACTTGGCGGCTGTAGTGATAGCTTTGTAGTACGGGTAAAGCACGGCCATTTTGCAAGCGATGCAAAGTGACGCCTTCTACCCATTCCAACACCAACACCTGCTGATCTTGATGTTCGACAATATCGTAAATTTGCATGATATGCGGATGATTCAGGCTGGCGATCATTCGCGCTTCATGCAAAATGGCCTGTTGCTCTGCCTCTGGGGAGACATGCAATACCTTTAACGCTACCCAGCGGCGCAGGCGTTGGTCCCAGGCTTTATAAACCTGGCCCATGCCGCCACGGCCGACCACAGCGTCAATACGATATGGGCCGATATGTGTTGGGGATTGACTCATTAATCGCTCAGTGACAATGCTGGCTGTTCTGTTTTTGTTTACGAGATTCGGCGTCGGTGCATTTTAGTAAATGCTGATTTTAAGACGCGTAAACTCGCTGCCGCTCACGATAACGGCAACCCATTTTATTATGACTTAAGTCTTATAGGTTGATTTTTGTCATTTGATTTTATCGCGTATTTTGCTGATCAATACGGCACTTAATTGCGATGAGTGGTGTATTTATGCTTATTTTATTGTGTCTAAATTGAGATAAAGGGCAGGGATTACGCGCGTGTTTAGCGTTGGCGTTGTTGCTGCAAGCGCTCTTTTAACAGCGGGCTACGTTGGATGCGGTCGTATAAAGAAGAGCGTGGCACTTGCAGCTCGGTGGCCACTTTGAGTAAGCGCCATTCTAAGCGCACTAAAATTTGTAACAGCTCATCATCGGAATAATCGCGTAAACGGCGTGCGCCATTATTGGCGGGTAGCGCGCCGGCTTTACTGTTGGAGTTCACTCTTTGGCTGTGCTGTGTATGGCTACTGGCTTGGGCTGTAGCATTGCTTTGGGTTTGGCAAACTTGCTTGACCAGTTGGTGTAGTTGAGGCTCACTCTCAATGCTCGTGCAGTGATGACCTAACAATAATATTTGGCGGGCAAAGTTGCGCAGCTGGCGAATATTGCCGGGCCAGTCGGCCAAGGCGAGTTGATACAACCACTGGGCCGGAAACCAAGATGGCTGCTGCGGTGCACGGGGAGCCAGGCATTGCTGGCTAACACCTAATTGCTCGGCTTCTTGCTGCAATAGGTGATACAGGAGAATACCCAGGTTTTGTCGTTGCTCGCGCAGAGCCGGCAGGCGGATTTCCATGGCACTTAAGCGATGATAGAGCGAGGAACGAAAGCGATCCTCGGCCATGGCGGCTTCTAAATCTACATCGGTGGCTGCTATTAAGCGTGCATTAAAGCGCTTAATTTCACTGCTGCCCAGGCTTTGATACTGGTGGGTTTCTAAGACGCGTAGTAACAGCGTTTGAACTTCAGCGGGTAAATCGCCCACTTCATCTAAGAACAAACTACCGCCGTGGGCCTGGGCTAAATAGCCTTCGCGGTTTTGATGACTTCCGGTAAACGCCCCTTTGGTGGCACCGAAAATTTCTGCCGCCGCCAAAGAGGCCGGAATGGCTGCCGCATTCACGGCAATAAAGCGTTGCTGATGGCGTGGTCCCGACTGATGCAAAGCTCGGGCCACCAGCTCTTTACCGGTACCCGATTCTCCCCGAATTAACACGGGTAAATCCAAACCAGCCAAACGTTGAATGGCGGCACGAACCTGATTTAAAGCGTGGCCATTACCCACTAAACCGTAGCGGGGTAAAGACTCGGCAGGCCCTTGCTGGGCCTGGATGCACTGCAAATGCAGCACGATACGCTGGGCCAGCATGAGCACCACACCTTGTTGTAGTTCGTGGCGCGCTATTTTGTGGCTGTGTTGTAGTGCTTTGTGATCGATCAATACGGGGCTGGGGCAATCGTCGCGGTGAATGACCAACGAACCATCAACAAAAAACTCCAAGCGCACCCCACGCCGGCTTAGATAGGGGTCGTTCAAATCACGCGCCGGGCCATTGGTGGCCGACTGAAAACTTGGATGCTGGCGCGATAATTCAATATCGATTAAGGGTTTAGGCGGTGGAGTGCTGGGTGTGATGGGGGGAAGGTAGCAATCGTTCCAGTCGCCCACGCGACTCCATTGCGGGTGATACACCACCGTGGTGCGCAAAATCTGTTGCGGAGCAATGTGGCTGAGATCGTGGGTCAGGGTTTCGGTCATCCAATCGGGCGAGTCGATATCAGAACCCATGTTTGCTCCTTTGTTTTTCTTGCGCAGTTGCGGCCAGCCATCGTTATGGACTTAAGGTTACCGATAAAGCCGAAAAAGGGAAACCGGCTGCTTGCCGTAATCGTCAAACCTTAAAACCAGCGCTCCCGTTCAAACTAGCGCGTTGTTACAGTACGCCGGTGCCGCAAGACTATTGCAAGGAACGCGAATCGAAATCTAAGGATTGTCATCGCTAAGACCGGACCGTGCGCACCGACGGGGGCTGTGTGTGTGGAGTGACGGTAGGCACTTACCGTTACCGATGGTTCTGAGCGGCCTTTTTATTGCCATTCTCTCTCATTCCCTTGCCGCATGGTGTGTGATCGATACCTCCTTTAGGATCGCCACCATGCTTCTTTTTTTGTGTATATTTTGCTTCTCACCCACGAGGCAATGGATGAACAATGGAGTTGGATCTTCAGGTGGTCAATGCATTTGTGACCGAACAGGCTTTTTCAGGAAACCCAGCGGCGGTATGTGTTCTTGATGCTTTTTTAGATGATGCGCTCATGCAGCAAATTGCCGCGCAAAACAATTTATCTGAAACAGCGTTTATCGTTGCTGAAGGCGAGCATTTTCACTTGCGCTGGTTCACGCCTAATGTAGAAGTGGACTTATGCGGCCATGCCACTTTGGCCTCGGCCTTTGTCTTGTTTGAACAAGACTCGAAGCGAGATGAGATTCATTTTCATAGCCGTTCAGGACAACTAAGCGCCAAGCGTTGTGGCAGCCAAATCCAGCTAAACTTCCCCGCTTTACAACCCACCACCATAGACCTTATCGCTGAAGTACATTCGGTTTTTGGTATTGCGCCGCAAGCCACTTATATGGCCGATGATGTGGTGGCAGTGTTTAATGATGTTAGTGAGATTCGTGCTTTGTCGCCCAAGCTGGAAATACTCCGCACCTTGCCCGGCAGAGGCTTGGTTGCTACCGCCCAAGTGAGTGCTGAAGACAAACTCCAATGCGACTTTGTATCGCGCTGGTTTGGTCCTAAAGTCAGCGTTAACGAAGACCCAGTAACCGGCTCTGCACACTGTGCTTTAGTGCCTTATTGGCAACAGCAACTTCAGCAACATCAGTTTATCGCGCGTCAGCTTTCACCCCGGGGTGGATTATTACATTGCGAGCTTATTGGTGAACGCGTTTATTTATCTGGCCATGCTCAACGGTATTTGCATGGAAAAGTTAACTTTTAGTGTTTGCTTGTTTACTTGAGTTAAAGCCGCAATCGATGTTTGATTATTTATCGGTAATTGACTAATGAATGATATTGATAAGCTTAGCTATTTTCATGGCCGCTTTTGTGTTTAAGAGATTTGAGCGGCGGGCACAAAGTTATACCAAAGCATACTTTGATACTGACCTAATACTTCAGCAATATTGGCCTGGGTTTGCCGGCCGCGCCAGCTGAGAAGGTCGCGCACGATGGTGGCTTTGAAGTGTTCGGCTTCGTTCATGTGCTCGGGCAGGAAGAAGATCACGCGCAGGCGAAGGTGTAAATCGTAGCCATCGATCCACGAGGAGATGGCCGCGCGTTGTACGCCCGGGATACGGCTTAACTGCTGATGCAGTTCTAATAGGTCGAGTTTGGCTTTTTCGGCAGCATGCATTGTTGATTAACTGTTCGTTTATACAGTATGAATGGTCATGCATTTCCCAAAAACAGTGTTTTGCTGGTGAATTCACTGTCGATATCCGGCCTGCGTGGTGAGGTTTTTTTATTGGTTGCTGTTTATTTATACAGTATAACGATGCCGCAAGCTTTGATCTCTACCGCTTGTTCTGTAACACCCCAAGCCAATGGGCTTGAGGTGCGCTGTTTATTGCCGAAATTCCACGCTTAGTCTGCAATCTCGTTGGCCAGCCAGTCCAATATCACTTTTGCGGTTTGTTGGGCTTGGCCTTCTCCATTACGCCATAAATAAGCATCTGCAATGGATGCATAGCGGTTATTGGAATGGCCCAGGCCAGTTTGTTCCACATAACGCGCACTGCCGGGGCGTTGTGCATTTAAAGTACGGGCGATGATTTGATGCCCATGGCGCATTTCAAATTGCTCGTATTCATTAAAGATCACCAATGCGCGACCTTGTAAAGCCAGCCATGCTGCCAAAACATTGTGTTGCGCTGCTTGTTGATGCCAAGCGTAAGGCCGGCCGTAATGCTGCCCTTGGCCGAGACCGAAAACATGATGGCGCACCTGGGCCATGGCGGGGTTATCGCGGGCGATATCGTCGGGTTGGCGCTGCTTTATTAAGTACTCGTGGTGAAAGCGAATACGCTGGGCCATTTCCTGATGGATCGTATGGGGTTTGGCATCGGCACGGCGTTCTAAATAAATACGATCAAAATGAATCATGCGTTCTAAATGGGTGTAAGCGCCGCCACCTTGAATGGCCACACCGGCTACTTCAATACCTTGTTCTTGTAAACGCTGGGCCAATAATGGTGCGGTAGTGCTGCCCAGGCTGGCGCCGTAAATGACCACGGGAGCCTGGGCAATGAGTGGATCTTGTAATAGTTGTCGATAAGCTTGTACGTAGTGATCTAGCTCGCTGTTGTAATCCAGTTCGTGACAGGCCGGGCCTTGGCTATCGCCATCGCTACTGCGCTCGACCCGAATTAAGGCATAACCGCTATGACGCGCTAAAGCGGCGAGAATATCTAAGCCGTTGCTGCCGGGTTGGTATTCAATGGAGCTACACGACACCCATTGGGTAAAGAGCAAAGCGGGCCGTGGGCCTTGTTGGTGTTCGGCTTGGGTGATGATGGCACGTAGCTTAATTTGTGGTGAAAGCTGCACGCTGCGGTAATGGCTAATCACACCGGGAATGTGCTCTTGTGGCCGTGGTTTGGGTGTGAATTGAATTTCGTGTGGTGGTGAATCTTCGCCACGGCTAAGCTGTAATTGCAGTGTTTGGCCGCCTTGCAATTTTTTGAGTAGTGCTTGGGCTTGATACGCATAATGAAAGCTGTGCTGGTTAATTTGATGAATACGGTCACCGGCGCGAAGCCCGGCCTGATGGGCGGGGCTGTTAGCTTCAACATGCACGATGCGCACGGTTTGGTCGTCGCCTTGGTTAATGCGAAAACCTAAAACAGCTTGACGCGCCAGTACGGAAAAAGCGTTTGTTGACGAAGCTTCTGTGGTAGTGCTGTTGCTCTTGCTGGTGCTGGCAAAAGATACGCAGCTGATGCTGCTCAAAAATAGTGCGAAGAAAAATAATACGCTGGGGGCAATACGATAATATAAGCGCATGGTGGTGTCCTTGGGTTGTTCCAAATCATGTGCTTAGCATGGCTGGCAAGTATTTGATTCACCATGATTTATATCTGATTTTTTGCTGATGAAAATCTCCTTTTGTTACACAACGAATGCCGATGAAGACCAAAGCGAGTGACTCCAAGCCGGGATCTCACCAACCGACGGATCGCCATGCCGAGGCCGAGCTACAGCAGGCCATTGCGGGTTGGCGCTTGTTACCGAATCGCTGTGAGTTATGGACTGACGATGGGCAGGTTCATCGTTTACAGCCACGGGTGATGGCGGTGTTGCAGTACTTGTGGCAGCACGCCAATTGCACGGTGAATCGGCAAGCGTTGTTGGATGAAATCTGGCAGGGGCGCACGGTGGGCGACGACGCACTGAATCGTTGTGTGTATAGCTTGCGGAAAACCTTAAGCCAACATCCGCACATCAATATCGTCACCATTCCTAAGCAGGGCTATGTGCTGGAGTATAAGAATGAAACAGCGCAGCCACGCGAACGAGAAGAGGTGCCTGAAACCTCGCCACGGCGGCCCTTATTGAGTTCACCCATAGCGCATTTGCACAATGGTAAGCGTTACTTGTGGGGCTTGGGATTGTTGCTGAGTATTGGCTTATTGGTGCTGATAGAACGTGGTTCTGACACGCCGTTGCTCCCCGTTTTGTGGCAACAAGCGCCGGTAAGCAGCTTGCCAGGCTGGGAGATTCAACCCGATGTTGCACCTGGCGGCGGCCAAGTGGTGTTTGCCTGGCGGGAACATCAAGCCGATGACTGGGATATTTTTGTGCAGTCATTAGCGGGGGGCGAGTTATTACCCATTAGCGATACCTGGGGTGAAGGCTGGAGCGATAATCTGGGTGATGAGCAATTACCACGTTGGTCGCCCGATGGCGCGCAGATTGCTTATGTGTCGTACGCCGAAGAACCTGCATCAACCAAGCGGCGTTGCCGCATTATGCTGGCACCCAGCAGTGGTGGCGAGGGACGCAACCTGGCAGATTGCGATCGCGCTCGAGTGCAATCTATGGATTGGTCGCCCGATGGTGCGGGCTTATTGTTAACGGTACGCCACCATGATGTGGCCACCGCAGTTTGGCAATGGGTGGCTGTAGATGAGGCTAAGCAGGCACCTGATTTACCCGAACTAATGCCAGGGCAAAGCGTGGAAGATGTGCGTTTTGACGCCCAAGGTTCGCGTTTAGCTTATAGCATAAGCCCGGCTTTAGGTGTTGAAGACCTTTATGTTTTCGATATAAAAACACAGCAGCAGCGCCGCATTAGTTTTGATCAATTAAAAATTCATGGGCTCGATTGGAGTGAAGATCAACAATGGATTGTGGCAGCATCCAACCGTAGCGGACCTTTTTTGTTGTGGCGCTATTCGGTCTCCAAAGCTCAGCCGCCGCAGTTAGTTCAAAGTGCCCAAGGTGATGTGGATGCACCAGTAAGCAGCACTTTTGATCAAGTGCTGTATAGCGCGCGCCGCAGTGATGCGAATATTCAGCGCCGCTCTTTTCAGCATCATGAGCAATCAAGTACTGAAATCGATACCTTCGTAAACTCGACGCGTTATGAGTGGGATTTGCAATTCTCACCCGATGGCCGTTGGTTGAGTTTCATTTCTGATCGCAGTGGCCACGCCGAGCTATGGTTAGCTCGCGCCGATGGTTCTCACCCACGC
>JAKSCJ010000502.1 GCA_022360675.1 Lysobacterales bacterium | reverse complement strand
GAAGCTATCGGTGAAGCCATCGACGCCAATGGTCGTGTGCTGGTGACCGGTTGTTTGGGGGCTAAGCCCGAGGAAATCGCGCAAATTCATCCTAAAGTGCTGAATATCACCGGTCCACACGAATACGATGCCGTGGTCGGCGCGGTTCGGCAGCATTTACCGCAATCAGAAGCAAACCAACAATTCTTCGACTTAGTGCCGCCCCAGGGCTTGAAGCTCACGCCGGATCACTATGCTTACCTGAAAATTTCCGAAGGCTGTAATCATCACTGCTCGTTTTGCATTATTCCCTCCATGCGCGGCCGTCTACGCAGCCGCCCGCTGGGCATGGTGATGCAAGAAGCCGAAAAACTGGCGAATGCCGGTGTGCAGGAATTATTGGTCATTTCCCAAGACACCGGAGCCTATGGTGTAGATACCCGTTATCAGCAAGACTGGTGGCGCGGGCAAGAATATCGCACTGATCTCAAAAACTTATGCACGGCCTTGGGCGAGCTGGATTTATGGGTACGCTTACATTACGTTTATCCGTATCCGCATATCGACGATATCATTCCGCTGATGGCCGAAGGCAAAATACTGCCTTACTTGGATGTTCCCTTCCAACACGGCAGCCCGCGTATTCTCAAAATGATGCGCCGCCCGGCTGCGGCTGAAAACACCCTGGCCCGGGTTCAACGCTGGCGCGAAATGTGCCCCGACATCACGCTGCGTAGCACTTTTATTGTGGGCTTTCCCGGCGAAACCGAAGACGATTTCCAAATCCTGCTGGATTTCTTAGAAGAAGCCCAGCTCGATCGCGTGGGTTGCTTCCAATATTCTCCCGTAGAAGGTGCACCAGCCAACGAGATCGCCGATCCTGTGGACGACGACATCAAACAAGATCGTTGGGAACGTTTTATGGACGTACAAGAACGCGTTAGCGAGCAACGCTTAGCTCGTTGGCGTGGCCGTACCATTCCGGTTTTGGTGGATGGGGTCGATGAGGAAGGCCGTTTGATTGGTCGCACCCAGGCCGACGCCCCCGAGATCGATGGTGTGGTGTACCTACAAAGCGAGCAAGTGCTGGACGCCGGAGATTGGTGCCAGGTGGAGGTCACCGACACCGATGCCCACGACCTCTACGGCATTGTGCAGGACGACTAAGCAGAATGCGGGGGGTAGTATGGTTTGCCCGCTTCGTGTGCGGAACAATGCAAACACAAGATGCTGGCACCCTGCGTCAGATCGCGCTAAGCTGGCAACAGCCAATCTCTAAATTATACAAGAGCACTAAACTGATATACCCAAGGCGGCGTATTACCGTCCCGCTTGGGCTTTGCACGCTCCGCATTCCACGGACCGGAACGCTGGCCACTATGGTATGAACCGCGCTCCCATGACCGAATCAGAACTCAGTAATGTTACCGCTGTTGCTTCCAGCGAGCCTGCTCAGGACTCGGCGGATACGGCCGCCGTATTATCAGCCGACGCCGCCTCTGCGGCACCTGACGCTGCCACCGGCCAACAGGCCGAAATGGTGTTCGCCACCGTTAATGGTGAGGCTTGGACTCAACTGCCCGAAGATTTATATATTCCGCCCGAAGCTCTGGAAGTGATCTTAGAATCGTTCTCGGGTCCGCTGGATTTATTGTTATATCTGATTCGTCGCCAAAATCTGGATATTCTCGATATCCCCATCGCGCAAATTACCAAGCAATACGTACAGTACATCGAGCTAATGCGCGAGATGAAGCTGGAGTTAGCCGCCGAGTACTTGGTGATGGCAGCAATTTTGGCGGAAATTAAATCGCGCATGCTGCTGCCCAAGCCACCCAGCACCGAAGAAGACGAAGGCGGCGATCCACGTGCTGAGCTGGTTCGCCGTTTGCAAGAATACGAACGCTTCAAACAAGCCGCCGAAGAGCTGGATGAACTGCCCCGCCGCGATCGCGACTACAGCGTTATCGAGGTTGTTGTGGAAGAACACGGCGTGGTGAAGTTACCGCCCGAGGTCGATTTAAAAGAAGTGCTGCTGGCGTTTAGCGATGTGCTCAAACGCGCCCAGCTCTTTGCCCATCACCAAATTCAACGCGAACCCTTATCGGTGCGCGAACGCATGACGCGAGTGTTAACCACACTCAACGAGCGCGGTGCTGTGGACTTCAACGAACTGTTCACTCCCGAGGAAGGACGCCGTGGTGTGGTGGTTTCTTTTATCGCCATTTTAGAGCTCCTACGCGAACACTTAATCGATATTGTGCAGCGTGAAATCTATGGCCGCATCTACCTGCAAGCGGTAGAAGCAGCAAGCGAAGCATAGGTGTTATGGATTCTTTATTAATCAAAAAAATCGTTGAAGCCGCGCTAATGGTAGCCGGCCAGCCACTAACGCTGGGCCAGATGCTTGCCCTGTTTCCTGAAGGTGAACAGCCACCCAAAGATGCCATTCGCGAGGCCATCACCAGTATTAATGAAGATTGCGAACAGCGTGGCATCGAAATCAGCGAAGTGGCCAGCGGTTTCCGTTTTCAGGTGAAACAAGAGATCTTTCCTCACCTCCAGCGCATGTGGGAAGAAAAACCCCAACGCTATTCCCGCGCCTTGCTGGAAACCTTAGCCCTCATCGCTTATCGCCAGCCCATTACCCGTGGCGAGATCGAAGAAGTGCGCGGTGTCAGTGTTAGCACCAATATCATCCGCGCCTTAGAAGAGCGTGATTGGATTCGCGTCATCGGCCATCGCGATGTTCCCGGTAAACCCGCGCTATTTGGCACCACCAAAGAGTTTTTGGATTACTTCAATCTCTCAAGCTTAGATCAATTGCCCACGCTGGCGGAGTTACGCGATATCGATGAATTGGAACCTGAACTGGATTTAGGCGGGCAAGATTCGGATACGCCAGCAGACTCAGAATCAGATGCTGAAACAACTGCACCCAAAGCCAACGAGGAAGGCCGTTCAGAAAACCTGACAGAAGCTCAGGCAAGCGCAGCAGTTGAAGCTGGCGAGCAAGACCAAGATCGTGATGAGGTCGAAACCCAGGCCGCTGAGCACAAGCTCGATGCTGAAGCGACTATAGAAAACGAACAAGAAGATTCATCATCGGAAGCGTCCGAGCCCTCAGTCAGTCACGATGCCGCACCCGAAGATGAATCATCGCCCAGCCGTGACGATCTATTCCCCCACATCGATCCCCATCTGGATGTTTTCTCCGATGACGCCAACACAGACGATGACGAGGAAGAAGATCCCGAACTCGCGCTAGATTTAGATGCCATTTTGGCCGAGGTGGATGAAGTTTTAGATCACACCGCAGCCAGCCAAAATATCACTATCGAAGAAACCCACAGCCCAGAAGACGACAGCGACCAAATCGCCTACACTGAGGCTGAGGATGAAGAAGCGGTAACCGCAGAACAAACCCGTGCGGCCTTACAAAGCCCTGAAGCACAGCTGGATCTAGCGGTCAATGCTTCAGATGCCGATCCGGCGTCCGACACCGGTGGCCAAGCCAGCCACCCTCCCACTGACGATGACGTCAGCGAAGTTCACTAATGTAGATTGAAATCCTATGCGCAAGAATGCCCAATACACCGAGGTTAAAGCCGCCCCCGAGCGCCTGCAAAAAGTGATGGCAGAAGCCGGTTTAGGCTCCCGTCGCGGCTTAGAAAACGAAATCGCCGCAGGCGAAGTCACCGTCAATAGCAAGGTGGCCAGCCTCGGCCACAAAGTCCAGGCCGGTGATCGTATCGAATACCGCCAGCGTCGCTACGATGTGATTGCACGCCAGTTAGACGCCCGCACTCTGGTTTATAACAAACCCGAAGGCGAAGTGACCACGCGCCAAGATCCAGAAGGCCGCCCCACTGTTTTTGATCGCCTGCCACGTTTGCAAGGCGCACGCTGGATTGCCGTTGGCCGCCTGGATATCAACACCACCGGCCTGCTGATTCTCACCACCGATGGTGAATTAGCCAATGCCATGATGCACCCCAGCAATCAAATCGACCGCGAATACGTGTGCCGGGTTTGGGGTGATGTGAGCGATGAAAAAATCGAGCAGCTGCGCCAAGGTGTCGAACTAGAAGACGGCCCTGCCCGCTTCACCGACGTCGAAGCTGCCACTGGCGATATCGGCCGCGATAGTCGCAACCATTGGTTCTACGTGGTGTTGTTAGAAGGCCGCAACCGCGAAGTCCGACGCCTTTGGGAAGCTGTCGATTTACAAGTAAACCGCCTCAAGCGGGTTCGCTACGGTGCAGCCCAACTTACCGCCCAGGATCGCTTGGGTCGGTATCGTGAGCTACATGCTAAAGAACACAAGATTCTGCGTGAAGATGTGGGGCTCTCAGCACACGCGACGCACCTCACCTTAGAAGCGCTCAAAGGTCGTCGGGTGGGCCGCCCTCAAAACGCCAACAAAGGCCGTGGGCGCCCCAGCGCGCAGCGCCAAGAACGCAATGCGCGTAGCCATGGTAATACTTCTGATCGCTACACACGCCGTGACGAACAGCGTGAGCAACAATACGGCGACAACGACTACGGTAACCGTCGCGGCGGCGAGCGCCAAGACCGTCGCTCGCACAGCGCCAAGCCTGGCCAGCGTAGCGATGGGCAGCGCAGCCATGGCCGAGGCGATAAAAACTACGGCGACAAAAGCTATGGCAATAGAGGCCATGGTGAACGAGGCCATAGCGAGCGCGGCTACGGTCAGCGCAACGATGGCGGGCGCAGCGCTAAACCTTCCCGTGGTGGCGAACGCAACGATCGTCGCGCTAACAGCAGCCGTACTGGCCCACGCCCAGGCGGCCGTAAAGGCTTTAAGCGCTAAGGCTACAATAAGCCATGCGCTGACTCCGCCCATAAAAAAACCGCACTGGAATCACTCCAGTGCGGTTGTCTGCTGATAATCGGCCTGCTGGTAATCAGCGATTAAAAAGGTTTTATCGATATCATCGATTCCCTTGTGTATGCCTTCACCATTAGTCAGTATCGTTGTTTTGTTATTACACCGACTACTGTGGTTTTAATGTTTATTTTGAGCGGCTGCTAACTTCCTTAGAAAAGAAAATCATCACATCGGTCACGTCTTGATCGGCACTTCAATAAAAACGTGTATTGAGTGTCGATCGAGCGAAATACCGGGTTAATGATTCACCGTCACTAAACGACTATCGCCAAACAGCGGGCCACAAGCGTGGCTTACACCAGCTTCAATCAAAGCGCCCAAACGCTCGTAGCAATCCACGCCATCGGCAATTAAACCCACATTCATAATCTTCGCCATTTGACCCATAGCACGTACTGCATCGGCACGCTTTTGGTCTTCTAGCATATTGCCGACATGGCGGCGGCTCACGGTGAAGTAATCCACCAAACCACTGGCTGCTAGCTCTAAGGCCATGCCACCACCACGCTGCAAGCCAGTATGAAAGCCCGCTTGACGCATCGCTTCAAGGCCTTCTTTAACGTCTTCTTCGTGGGGATGAAAAACGGTCTGGTCTAACTCCAGCCATAAGCGTTGAGGCGCGACTTGATGGCGTTCGGCAATTTCAATTAAGCGAGGAACAAATAACTCGTCTTCTAAACTTAGTGCACTAAAGCTAACCACCGCTTCTGTGGTTTCATCTTCACCGCTTAGCCATTGCAAGACACTATCGAAAACATCGCCATCGAACTGTGCACTACGCCCATAAACTCTAGCCACCTGAGCTAAACGCTGAGCATCAAGTAACTCACCTTGATCGATGGGTTGAAAGTGAACACGATAACGTGAAGCCTTTTGTTGTTCGTCTGCTAGAGCGTGCACTGCGCTTAACTTAAGACGAAAATCCTGAAATGACACTAAGGAACGAATAGCGCCAAATCGGGAGGGATGCATTGCGATCACTGCAGTCATTTGCGCACTTCCGTGTGGTTCGTGTTGTTCTGCCCGGTCTTTAGTCATTAGCCTATCAATGATTACCACGTTAGTCTTTTGACCTCATGCTAAAACCTCGTATAGGCAATTCTCAAAACGCGTCCAATGCCTTTCGTTAAACGCTTCGGTTATTTAAAACAACCTTGAGTTTGTTTGCCAAATACTCGGAAACATCGATACAGAAAGTGCATATCAACAGGGGCGCTTCATTGCCTCCCCTGGCACTTCAGCCTACTCGCATCAACCCGGTGGCCATGTTAAAGCTCGTCCACCGAGTACATGTAAATGAATGTGGTAAACCGACTGGCCACCATCTTCATTGCAATTCATTACTAAGCGATAACCAGAATCAGCGATACCTTCTTGTTGAGCAACTTCCTTAGCTGCTAAAAACATGGCGCTTACATAGCCCGCTTGTTCTGGTGTTAAGTCGTTAACGGTAGGAATTCGTACTTTTGGAATAACCAAAATATGAACAGGTGCCTGCGGCTCGATATCGCGAAACGCCAGTACTTGGTCGTTTTCATAAACGATATCCGCAGGAATTTCCCTTTGGATAATGCGAAGAAATAAATCGTCCGACATTGATCTTCCTGTTAGCTAAATTAGCACAGCACGAAACCCTATGGCGCACGCCATAAAGTCTAAGCGCACCGTTAACGTTTAAAGATTAAGCCCACGCCAGTAGAAAATTCCGACAGGGCAGCCCCGTTTAATTGTTCCTGCTGCTGCTCTCGTTTTTATGCAGCTATCTTATTGATTGTATTTGTATTACTTTGATCTTGTAACAGATTGCAAATCTGTTCAGCGATGTGTTCGGGCGCGGTCAAGCTCTCGGGATCTTCAGCCGGGTATGCCTTAGCTCTAAACCCGCTGCGGAAAGGTGGTAACACCAAACCACGTGTTTGAATAGGCAGGTTAGATAACTCAGCAGCCAATTGCTGCACTAAGCTTTGTAAACCCGCCTGCGCAACCCCGTAGGCACCCCAGTATGCTTGTGAGGTCAATTCAACATCATCAAGCAAGAACACTAAATGGCCGCCACGCTCTTTCATTAAAGGCAAGAGCTCGCGGGACATTAATAAAGGCGCACTGAGATTAGCTTGTAAGCTCACCCACCATTGCAAGGCGGGAACCTGTGTTACCGGCGTCAAGCCATCGAAGTGAGCTGCGGCGTGGATAATGCCGTCGAGATGCCCTAAATGCTCGCCCAAAACCTCTGCAAAGCGATGATAGTCTTCAGGACTGGCACCGCCTAAGTCGAGTGGAAATAAATAAGGTGCATCAGCACCACTTGCTTCTAGTTGATCGGCCAGCGCATCGAGTCCGCGCTTATTTTTATCCAGCAAAACCAGGGTTGCCCCACGCGCCGCTAAAAAGTGCGCCAATGCCGAGCCTAAATCGCCCGCTGCACCCGTAATCAGCCAACATTGTCCATTCCACGGAGATTCTTTAGTCGTTGTATCAGCAGCACCGTCTTGGTGCGTATCGTTTTGTTCTTGTTGGCCCATGTCTACGCGTGTCGAAAAAACATTCGCTGCATCTTGCGCCAACTTGTACCACTTGCCAAGCCCCAGTCAGAAAAATCCAATGAATTCAAGCAGGAAACAATTCGTGAAGCACGCTATGAAATAAGTATAAACAATTGTTTTCTTAAGGTTATTTAAATGTACACTCATACAGCTTAATAGTTGTAAAAACTCTAAAAACAGAGATTCGTGCTAGCTAATTTTGGACACATATTAACCACTCGGTCAGTCTGCAAAATGTTTTTTCGCCGCATGGCAGCATGTTTTTAGCGCGCAAGTCCTTGTTTCGTGGTGGAGCTAGTTGACTCACAACCCAATTGCGGGAATCCTTGCCCAGGGAGAATGCGTCGAACGGCAATGGCTTGCTTCAGTTTCGGCGCCAAAATAACGATGCCCGCCATCCAGAGAGTGGCGAGCAAGACCAACACGAGGTAAGCCGTGGCTTCCACATCTGCATCTAATCCATCCGGCCCGCTAGCCGACAACTCCGATAACGAGTGGTTTGGACATCCCAAAGGGGTCTATATCTGCTTTGCCACCGAAATGTGGGAACGCTTTTCCTTTTACGGTATGAAGGCACTCTTGTTTTTGTACCTGACCAAATACCATTTATTCGGCGATACACCCAGCTACGAGCTACTCGGCGCTTACGGTGGCTTGGTTTATGCCCTACCCGTCTTGGGCGGCATGTTGGCCGATCGTTATCTCGGAATGCGTAAAGCCGTGGTCTTAGGCGGTATTTTGCTGGTGCTGGGCCACATGGGCATGGCCTATGAAGGCCATGCTGCGCATACGGTCGATGGCAATGTCGTGCGCGACGACGGCGCGCTCCAGGTCTTCTACTTCTCGTTGGCCTTAATTATTGCGGGCGTTGGCTTTTTAAAGCCTAATATTTCCACCATTGTCGGCAAGCTCTATCCTGAAAATGACCCACGGCGAGACTCAGGTTTTACGCTGTTTTATGCCGGTATTAACTTAGGCGCGCTTTCGGCTTCCTTGATCGCCGCGTTTTTAGGTGAGGTCTACGGCTGGAGCTGGGGCTTTGGAGCCGCCGGTGTGGGTATGGTGATTGGTTTGATCGTCTTTATCAGCGGCCAAAAACACCTACATGGCCATGCAGAGCCAGCCCATCCCGAGCGCCTGCGCGAGAAGGTGCTCGGTGGTTTACTCAATCGAGAATGGGCCATTTATGTGGGTTCCTTCCTGGCTGTGGCAGTCATTTGGCAGATCATTCAGCTTCATTCGGTCTACTGGACCTTACCCTTAAGCAGTTTAGGCTTCAGTGCCGATCTTGAGCAGGGCGCGGTTTTGTTGCTAATGAACTTATTTTTCCTCGGCTTTTTGGCGTGGTTTGTTTGGTTCTTAGTCAAGCGCTGCAATCCGGTCCAACGTCATCAAATGATCGTTTTGATGGCATTGATCATTGCGGCTTTAATTTTCTTCACTCTGTACGAGCAAACTTACGGTTCCTGGGTCGCGTTTACCGATCGCCTACTCACCAAAGATCTATTCGGCTTTGCGCTAGAAGGCGATCCGGGTATCCCGTGGATGATGTTCCCCTTGGTGCTCAGTCCTATCGCCATGGCGTTTGCGCTGAACTCAAACAGTCCTGCTGTCACTAAATTCAGTTCCTTGGCCATAGTGGTCATTGGCGTGGGCTTTGTGGTGGCCTTATTCCACGACATCGTGCTGACCCCACAAACGGCGGGCTCACTGACCTTCTTAGGCGCTTTCTTTATTGTGGTGTTATCGCCAGTCTTCTCCTGGTTGTGGCCGTGGTTAGCTAAACGCGGCTTAAACCCAAGCAAACCGGCAAAAAGTGCCATCGGCCTGATTTTAGGTGGTTTGGCCTTTGTGCCGATGGTGATGGGCGCCGATTCAGCAGCCACAGGGCAACTCGCCAGTGTTTGGTGGTTGGTGCTGGCTTATTTGGTATTGGAAATGGGCGAGCTTTCGCTGTCGCCGGTGGGTTTATCGGCGGTCACTCAGTTATCTGTCGCCAGCGTGGTGAGTGTTATGATGGGCGCGTGGTTCCTGGCCACGGCTTATTCAGAAGTTCTGGCCGCTGAGCTGGGCAAACTGGCTGCCATTGAATTACCAGCAGACGGCAAAGTTGATTTTGCCTTAGCTGCGGGTAAATACAGCGATGTATTCAGCGTGATGATTTGGCTAGGTATCGCCAGCGGTGTGGTGTATTTGATTCTCACACCACTGTTAAAACGCGGTATGCACGGCGTCGAGTAATCACTGTTGAGATCATTGGAGGCTCCTTGTTAAATACGAGGAGCCTCCAAGATTGCTTGGCAATGATTCAAGCACATCGCATCACGCTTATGGACTAAAGAAAGCACCAGCTGCTAGACAACACGAAGGTTGTTTCATGCCGATTTATCAATACGCCCCCACTGGCGATCAACACTGCAGTATCTGCGCCGAAGGGTTTGAGTTACTGGAGCGTTTAAGCGACACTCCATTAGATCAGTGCCCTGCTTGTAAAGCACCAATACGGCGCGTGATCTCAGCGCCCCGAATTAACACACTCAACCCGAATATGAATGCCGATAATGTGGCAAAGAAAGGATTCACCCAGTATCGCCGTATTGCCAAGGGCCAATACGAAAAAACAGCAGGCAATGGCCCCGATTTCCTAGGGTGCGATTAAACCCAGAGGGTACGACTAAACCCGGGTTACAGCTAAACCGATCCTCGCGGTTACTCCAGCGTCAACCAATCATTTGCAACGCTTTCCCACGACCATCACCCTGGTGGTCAGTAACATCTCCAAGTAATCAAGACGACTACCGCCAACAAGCTAATCGAGCCGTATCACCTACCTTTTAGCTTGCATTCAGCTTTCCTGATTTAAGATAGGTCCATAGTAATCTCAAGCGATTCGTACAGAACGCTTTATGCTGATTCGTCGGGAAACTTATCGATTCAGTATTAAAAAGCCGAATACTACAGCGCATCTAAAGCGCATACTTTAGCCATAGGTTAATACTCGATGACGACGCCAAACCGAAATTTTCGCTACCAATTAGGCATAGACACGCTTAATTTAGATTCACTTAATAATAAGGCCCAAGCTGGAATTAACGCCCTTAATCCTTAGGCATCCATGCATATACAATATTAGCAAATAGTGTTGAGTTGCCTTGTGTATAATCGGCCCGGTTTTATACAAAGTCATGCTTGCACAAGGCTTGGTCCACATCACCCAGTTACCGTCACCCAATTACCATTAAAACCGCCACGAGGGAGCCCAGTACGCCACGGATAAGGTGTACGAGATTACAAGATCAAAAATCTATTCACAGCAAGGACAGTCATCATGATCATCTCAAAGGACAAAGGCCGCTTCGCGGCACTCACATTGCCTGAGCCCCTACAGCAACAGTTGTTGAAACAAGGTTATCGACAGATGACCGCAATACAACAAGCCACTTTGCCTTATACCCTAAAAGATCGTGATGTTATTGCCCAAGCGGCCACGGGCAGTGGTAAGACCTTAGTTTTTGCTTTATCGATTTTGGCAAAAATTCAGGTGCAACAACTGCGCCCGCAAAGTTTAGTTTTATGCCCTACTCGTGAGCTGGTTAATCAAGTCACTAAAGTTTTTCGTCAACTCGCTTGTGGCACCGCCGATCTAAAAGTACTTAGTATTCATGGCGGCGACCACAAAATGCTTCAGCAACGCGCTTTAGAAGGGCAAGCGCATATTGTAGTAGCCACTCCTGGACGTTTACTAAGCTTATTAAAAGCAGGCCTGCTCAAGTGCCACACCTTGCACACATTGGTTTTAGACGAAGCCGATCAAATGTTATCGCTGGGGTTTAAAGAAAGCATTGATCAAATTCTCGAAT
>JAKSCJ010000348.1 GCA_022360675.1 Lysobacterales bacterium | reverse complement strand
CGTACTGGCAACCTTGGTGCCGCCATAAAACCCACTGACCAAACGCACCGCGATTGATTGCTGTTTTAATTGCAGCGCTAGCTGAGTGTTGAGCTGCAGGGTATTTATTGTGCGCTTAGTTTGCGTTGGCCTGTTAAGGGCAGATTCTAGTTGTTGTAAGTCCGCATTGCTTATGCCGCCGGGCGCGTTTTTGTGCCAACGAAATATCGATAAATATTGCCGTTTTAAGGTTTCGATGACTTGCTGAATGTGCTCAGCGCTGGGTGTTGCTTGTTCTGTACTGGTGGCCGAACTTTGCCGATCATTGATCACTAAATGCTGTTGTGGACTAGCACTGAGCGATAAATGCAATTTATGGCGCACCGGATTGAGGTTCAGCAACTGACCATCCACGGTTAAGTAAGTGGATGGTGCCAACTGGCCAGGGTGTTCCAGCGCATACAACCAAACGGCTTCATGAGGCAATAAGGTTAAATGATAACGATAATCATTTTCTTGATTTGAATCATCAAGGCTCAAGGCTTCGGTTGGATCTAGTGCGGTTTTCAAACGTTGGCGGCGAGAGCCCCAGTTTTCGCGTGGCCACCAGGCGTTATCATGGAAATGCCAGTACACAGGCCCGCGCCAGTAGCGCTCTTGGCGTGGCGGAATTGCGCCTTCAAATTCAGCAAATAACACCGCTCCGGCGTAATCGGGCTCGCCAGTGGATTGAGCTGCCGCATTGAGCGGTTCGCCCGGGCGGCGATCCTGGGCCTGGATATCTTTAGCTTGTACCGGCAAGCCGGCGATTAAGGCGAGATCAAATAAGCGAACATTAAAGCGCGGTAATAATGTGTAGGCGGTGAAGCTTAAAATGAGTGCGGGTAATAAAAGTAGTAGCAGACGTGGTTTCAACCAATACCAAGCCTGTTTTTGCTTGTTTGTTTGCGGCAGTAACCAAAGCCCCATCAGCAATAAAGCCGCGCACCAAATACGGTAGTCACTTTGGTGAATACTGGCCACTGTTAAGAGGCATAAGGGATACACCAATGCCGTATGGGTTTGGCGTTGGCGAAACCACAGGCTTTGTAGTACGCAGACCAATAAAAAAGCAGCAATCACCCAATCAAAACCCTGTGGCACCAGCCAAGCACTGAGCGCAACAACAGGAATGGTGGCCCAACGCCAGTGTGGTGATGGCTGAGTTTGCCGCTGAGTGAGCAGCAAAGATG
>JAKSCJ010000504.1 GCA_022360675.1 Lysobacterales bacterium | reverse complement strand
TGAGTACCTGACGCCAGCTTGAGCCGTCGTCGGACAATAAGACATGGCCGCGTTCACCCACTGCCACGTAGTGGTCGCCAGATTGAGTGATATCGAGAACTAACGAAGCCGCCGCCAGCGGTGCCTCGTACACGAGTTGATTATCTACGGCGGGCATTTCGGCTTCGGCCATAGGGGTTTGGCTGGCTGCGGAATCAGCCTGTGCCATGACCGCCACCGAAGCCAATCCCAGGCATGTGGCCAGCGTACACAAAGAGGTTAATCGATTAAAAAGCATCTTGTTATTAGCTAAAAAAGAAAAAGGATGCCCGAGAGATTAATGAAAACTGTTTTTGTTGAATTCTTTTTATTAGCGCTCACAAATCCCCGCAATGAGAAACAGAGGCCGGCAAACAAGGCCGGCCTCTATCATCACTGCCCAAGCGGGTTAGCGACGGCCACGCTTGCGCAAGGCCTGGGGCGTAAAGCCTGCTTCCGGCAATTCCACATTAAAGGTATTGACCGGATCTTGGTTATCTAGGCCCAAAGCCACATAACGACCCGACTGCAGATCGTGGTGGCTTTCGATGGTGCTCCAGAATGTGGGTACATCGTAATAGTTGATGCTATGGGCTTCGGAGAAGCGCCACAATTCGCCGCGTGAATCGTAGTGATCCAGCAAAACAATTTGGTAGCTATCTTCATCCAAATAGTAAGTACGGCGTGAATTGATATGGCGGGTACCATCTTTCAGGCGCGCATCAAGAACCCACACACGGTGTAACTCATAACGCATCAGATCAGGATTCAAGTGACCGGCACGCACCAAGTCGTCGTAATCCAGATCGGAAGAATGCGCTTTATAAGAGTTATAAGGCACGTACATTTCGATGGGGCCAGACATGGTCCAATCGAAGCGATCCATCGCACCGTTAAACATATCGGTCATGTCATT
This sequence comes from Lysobacterales bacterium, assembly GCA_022360675.1. Taxonomy (GTDB): domain Bacteria; phylum Pseudomonadota; class Gammaproteobacteria; order Xanthomonadales; family Wenzhouxiangellaceae; genus JAKSCJ01. The sequence continues at coordinate 2,826 of JAKSCJ010000504.1, read as the reverse complement.
GGTACGCAGACCATCGGATGCGGTGCCTGGATTATCGTAGGCCACATTGGGCGCGCGACGTACACGGCGTTGGCCCGGGTTGTAGATCCACGCTTGACGCGGTTGATCGACCTGGTTCAGGGTTTCGTGTACCAGCAAGATATTACCCGACAGGCGAGCTGGCGCTTCTACTTCTTGGAAGAAGTACAACAGAATGTTATTAATACTGGCCGAGGTTTCACCCTCTTTATAGTACAAACCCAACAATTCTTCGCGCAGCTTCACCACCGAGTAATCGCCACCAGCGGTGGGGGCGACTTGGTTGTTATAACGTACGCCGCCTACCCCTTTAAACTTGAGCTTGTGGTTCCACATCAGCTCGTAGGGGTTTTCGGGGAATGGGAACGGGAAGCCGTAGGCCACATCAGCCACACCCTCACCATTGGCCACTAAGCGACCTTTGGCACCATTTTCTCGGGTGGCATCGTAAACCGATTGCGGAAATGATGCGGTGCGGCGGCTTTCGTAGACATTCATCACATAGGTTTCGGGATAGCGCTCAAACATGGCGATCTGGCCCGGTGATAAATTGTCTTGATATTCCTTGTAGTTTTGCCCGTTGATGGTGAACAAAATTTTGTCGCCAGAGAACGGATCGGGGTGATGATCACCCTGGGAATAACCCGCAGGCGGGGTTGTAATTCCGCCGTTCCAAGCGGGAATTGTGCCTGCCTCGTTACCCGCTTTTTGCGAACCCATAGGCGTTAAATCTTGCCCTAGTCGGCTCACTTCTTCGGGCTTTGCACCAGCCATGGCCAGCGTGCTGCCAAAGGCCAGGCTCAACAAGCCCAGCTTCATTGTATTCTTCAATAACTGCATTATGTTCTCCCCGCCGGTCTTTAGAACGCGTAGCGAACAACCGCGGATACAAAGTCACGGTCACTCAACAAGTTCTGGTTCCCTGCACCAAAGAAATTGGTATACGCAAGTAAGCCCGACCAGTTGTTCAAGTAATTAAAGCCCACCTGTAAGGTAACGGATTTGCGATCTTCAACAAAGTTTCCGCCGGGTCCGGGTGTGGTGCCATTCACGTCGTGGTTGAAGGCAATTTGCGGACTCACGGTAATCGCGGTACCAAAGGCCGAGTTGTAATCAAACCGTGTCAGGAAACGATAGCCCCAGCTGAACGAGTCAGCAAAACCGCTGGTTTGGGTTTGGGGGTTACGCAGATTACCACTGAGCACATCGGGGCCACCACCGGTATCGGTACCTGGGCCGTTAAAGCGCAAAACGCTCTTATCGGGCAGATCCCAAACTTTAGTGGCGCCAATTTCACCGACCATCGCGATTTGATCCGCACCGAAAGGATTACTGGAACCAATCAGCTTGGTAAAGGTGACTTGGGCTTGGGTAACATCAAAACGTTCGAAGCCTTGAATCGGTTGGCCCGGCTCGAATTCACCTAATTGGTTGGTGAAACGATTGGCGGGGTCAGGAATAAGCGGATTCAGAGGCGTTAAACCGGCAAACAAAAGCTCTACGTCATCGATTTGCAGCGGCACACCGTCGCGATAACTCACCTCACCTGCAATGGATAAGGTTTGATTAAATGCGGTGGTATTGAAGCTGGCACCGAATAAGTCGATATCTTCAGGGTACGAGATGAAGAAACGCGCACTAGACGGGCTCGGGTCGGTAATGGAGAAACCATTAATCAACGGCAAGCGGCTGTGGTAACGCAGGTAATACAGGCCAAATTCAGTATCGTTTAACTCGGGCGAGTAGTAACGCAGCGCGAAACCGAATTGATCGGGATCGTCATCCGGGGTGACATCAGGGTTTCTGGAAACCGCCACCGCACAGCCGGGCGCTAAGAACTGACCACTACGACAAACGGCATTGTAATCGTCGATATCTTGCACCGGTTGCGGCACCAAACCGAAGTTCAGCATGGCGTACAAGCCGCCCGGCGTGGCGAAATCGTTCGTGGAGAAGAACGTACCTGCGGGTTCGGGATCGATTTGCTCGAACTCAAAAATCAGCAAACCTTCCAAAGACAGGTTTTCGTTGAAGCTATAAGAGCCCCAAATCATGTTCTGCGGCAAAAACGCTTCACGCAACTCAGAACCAGCAGTACGCAGTTTACCAACGTCGACCGCATTCACCACGTTAATACCGTTCTGAATGAAGGTACTTTCACCCCAGCTCACCACTTGGCGACCAACACGCAACGTGGCGAATTGCTCGTCGAAGTCGAAATCCGCCCAGAAATAGGCATCTAACAGCTGGAAGCGATCACCCACCAGGCTTTTGGCGGTACGTGTGAAACGATCTTTGCCCGCATAAGCAAAATCGCGGAAGTACGAGGCACGGCCGAAGAAACCGTAGTTTTCGTAGCTCAGTTCCAGCTCGGACAGGGCTTTGACGTTATTAGAAACCACATCCCACTTATCGCCAAAGTTCAGGTTACCGTCGTCGGAGTTCACCGAGAAACGACCGGGAGCCGCGCGCTGCTCCGCATTACTGCGGGTGCCAATCAAAGGATCGAAAAACGCCTTACCGATCAAATCGGGATCGGGGTCGTTCGTCCGTAAAGACAAACCGTAGCTTAAAGTGGTATCGAAGCGGCCAGAAACTTTGCCGTCGAATAGATCAAAGCCAAAGGCATGGGCCGATTGGGCCGCCATCAGGCTCCAACCCACCAGACCGGCGCTAACTGCCAGCTTTAGTGCGTTACGACGCGGAGCGCGCGACGCTGAAAGCGTCGTGGTTCCACGAGAGTTTTTGATCAATGTTTTGGTCATCGTGGAGGCTCCTTATGGGTTTTGGATCACCGAGGGGTTGTTC
>JAKSCJ010000508.1 GCA_022360675.1 Lysobacterales bacterium | reverse complement strand
CGACGTGAAAGTCGGTGTACTGCCGCGTACTCACGGTTCAGCCGTGTTCACCCGTGGTGAAACCCAAGCGTTAGTGGTATCCACTTTGGGCACCACCCGTGATGCACAGGTTATCGACGCCATCAATGGCGAATACAAAGATAACTTCATGCTGCATTACAACTTCCCCCCATTCTGCGTAGGCGAAACCGGCTTTATGTCGGGTCCTAAGCGTCGTGAAATTGGTCACGGTCGTTTGGCCAAACGCGGTGTGGCTGCAGTGCTGCCTTCTATGGAAGAGTTTCCGTATGTACTGCGTGTGGTTTCTGAAATCACCGAGTCCAACGGTTCCAGCTCTATGGCCAGTGTTTGTGGCACTTCGTTGGCGTTGATGGATGCTGGTGTGCCGCTGGCAGCGCCAGTCGCCGGTATCGCCATGGGCCTGATCAAAGATGGCGATCGCTTCGCCGTGTTGTCTGACATTCTGGGTGATGAAGATCACCTGGGCGATATGGATTTCAAAGTGGCCGGTACCACCGAAGGTGTGACTGCGCTGCAAATGGATATCAAGATCGACGGCATCACCGAAGAGATCATGCGCGTTGCTTTGGAACAAGCCAAAGCGGGTCGCTTGTACATCTTGGATGAAATGAACAAAGTCATCGGCCAGCCACGTTCAGAAATGTCTGAATACGCACCGCGCCTGATGAAGTTCAAAGTAAACCCCGAGAAAATCCGCGACATCATCGGTAAAGGTGGCGTAACCATTCGCCAAATCACCGAAGAAACCGGTACCACCATCGATATCGAAGATGATGGCACCGTGATCATCGCTTCTGTGAACAAAGAAGCGGCCGATGACGCCCGTGCACGTATCGATCTGATCACCGCTGACGTGATTCCGGGCATGATCTACGAAGGTCAAGTTACCCGCATCATGAACTTCGGTGCTTTCGTAACCATTCTGCCGGGCCGCGATGGCTTGGTGCACATTTCTCAGCTCTCTGAAGAGCGCGTTGAGAATGTGAATGATGTGGTTAAAGAAGGCGATAAAGTCCGCGTTAAAGTCCTGGAAGTGGACAAACAAGGTCGTATTCGCCTGAGCATGAAAGCCGTTAATGAAGAGCAAACCGAGCAGCAACCTCAAGCGTAATCGGTTCGTTCGTATCGTGGCACCTCGGGTGCCACGAATTCTGGCGATGGCGAGTCGTGTTTACGCTCGCCATTTCCATTCCTGCCTTTTTCCTGCTGCGCCGGTGGTACTGGAGCGTTGACCGTGTCGCCCTCGGCAAGATCCCATCTTTTTACCGCACCGTCTGCGTTGATGTTTTGGTTTGGCGTTGCGTTGGTTTTCTCCACCGCTTTATTAACTTCCCATAGCCGCGCTGCGGAAATACCGCTAACGCTGGCAACCGTGATGGCGCCGTTTTTAGCCTGGCGGGTTGGTTCTGGGTTTTGGTTGCATGCGGGTGCTCGCTTACTGTTGCTGTTATTTGCATGCTACTGGCTGCCCATGGTGCTGGCCGTGCCCGATGCGGTACATGCCGATAAAAGCCTGCATCAAACCTTAGCCGCTATACGCTTTCCCTTGGCGGGCTTGACCTTCTTGTGGTGGGTGCGCATTGGTAATCAACTGACTATTATTTATCGATTGCTGGCGTATTTGGTTGTGCTTTGGTGTATCGATGCCTGGATTCAGCAGTTTTTCGGCATGAATTTATTGGGTATGGTTGATGAATATTCGCGTTTGAGCGGAGTTTTCGGTAACGACTATATCCGCCTCGGTCTCTACAGTGCCTTGCTATTGCCCTTCTTGTTACACCAGTTGCACGCGCCTAAGGCCAGCTCTCGTTATCGTGTTGTGATCGCCATTTCATGCCTATTGGTTTTGGGCATGATCTGGGTTTCAGGAACACGTTCAGGATGGATTATCGCGGGCTTTTCGGTGCTGCTTTGGTTGTGGGCACAGCGGAAGCAACTGCTTGCCAGCCGCCGCCAACAAATTCTAGCGCTGGCCAGCGCTGGCTTGGGTGTGTTGGTGTTGCTAGCCTCCAGTCTATGGGTGCCCTCAGTGCAAGAGCGTTGGCAACAAAGCCTGACGATTCTCAGTGGCGATGGCGATGCCCTAAATGCCGCTTTGTCATTTCGTTTACCCATTTGGCAGCAAGCCTGGCAAATGGCGCAGGATTTCCCAATCAATGGTGTGGGGCCGCGAGGGTTTCGAACAGTTTATAAAGAGCGCGCTGACGCCGACGATTACTTTGTTGCGAAAGAGGGCATTGGTGCCAGCCATGCCCACCAACTGCAATTGGGTATCGTGACGGAAACCGGGCTTATTGGTTTGTTTGGTTTTTTGCTGGGTGGATATATTATGTGGCGCAGCTGGCGTGATATTCCCCAAGCAAGGCGCTGTATAGCGGCACCCCCGGCGTTGGCTTTATTGGCATTGGTTTTTCCGTTTAATAGCCATCTCGATGCCTACGCCAGCAGCGCTGCCTTAATGTTTTGGTGGCTATTGAGCTTGTATGTGGTGGCGTGGAATATTGCCTGTTTCGGCCACGGAGCTGCCGCTGAGAAGCCGCGATCATGAAATCACAGTAACAAAGACCGTGTGAAATCCGACACAATTGGGAAGAACCGGCAGATTTGCTCTGGCGCAAGCCAAATCAATCAAATTTTGACACAATAGAAGCCACCGACGAGCCGCCAAGATGGCTCCTCCACATGCTTTTTGGATGGATTAACAGCCCATGCTGCAGCCTTTATTACTGATTCCTAACCCAGTAAGTGTCAGCTTGCCCGTTCGCGAAGCGATGCAGCAGCCGGTGTTGAGCGCTCAGCAAGTGGAGTATCAAACGCTTTATCGTCATGTGCTGGCCTCGATCACCTGCCTTTATTCGGGTCTGGCGAACGATTGGCTGTGTAACGTGAACGCGCAAAACGCTTTTCAAGCCATGCTTCCGGTGTTGGCATCCAGTAAGCACGATACTAAAGATCTCATCTTACTCGTCACCGGAAGTCGCTCGCGCCGTTGGGCTGAGTTTTTGCAAGCTCAGCAGATTGCATTTACTCCAATCGATTTATGCGCTGCATTGCGTGAATTAGATACGGCGAGCTTTGCCCGGTTGGCAGCAGAGCAAATCAGCAAATTGCCTGCCGCGAGGCGCGTAATGATGGTACAGGTGGAGCCCGAAGACGGCTTACAACTTCCATTAGCTGCCATGGCCGAAGCGATGGCTGAGGCAGCGATGAGCGGAATGCACAATGGCTCAGAAGACCATTCGATGGCTTGGTATTTAGATGCTAGTCATAGCTTTGGTGCTGAGTTCATTGATTTCGAGCGTTGGCCGTTGGAAGCCATGGTCAGCATCAGCGATGCCTGCTTACATGCGCCAGCCGGTTTAAGTTTACTGCTGCATAAAAAGACGGCTGCTGCTGGTTCAAGCCATGAACTCAATACTTATCATGCGCCGCCATCAAGTTTGCTACATGCATTGCAAACGGCATTGGGCGAAATGATACGCGGTGGTGGTGTGAATGCTCGGCGACGGCGTTACTTACGCTTTCAAGAAACACTGACACGTACTTTTAAGCGCTTCGGGCTTAATCCTTTAACTGCCAAACACACCGCAGCGGCCATGGCCTGTTACGAATTGCCAGAGCTCATCACCCACGAACAATTTGCGGCAGAGTTACTGCGCCAGGGCTTCTTTGTCGAACCCTTGCGAGAAAGCCAGCCTGCTGAAGCTGCGGTTACACCACTGGCCATCTGTGTCATGGGCGATCTCGACGATTTACCCCTGGCGCGCTTGCAACAAGCCATCGAAGATATTTTGCACCCTATTAGTTTGTCGATAAACGACTAAGCACCGCGCAAATCCAATGCGAATGCTCTTGACTAACACAGCACCTAATGCCTAACTGCCTAGCCGAGTAAAGAAAACACCATGCAACAAATCATGACACCGGTTTCTCCGGGCGAACTGCTGGACAAAATAACCATCTTACGCATTAAGCGCGAACGTTTTGCGGCGGGCGAGAAGCGCGATCATGTGCTGCATGAACTCGATCTACTGGAACAGGCCTGGCAGCAAACCGGTTTGGAAACCGCAGAAATCTTGGCGCTGGTGGCAGAGCTACAACAGGTGAACGAACAACTGTGGGTAATCGAAGACGATATCCGTGATAAAGAGCGAGCCCAATCTTTTGGTGCCGAGTTTATTGCTTTAGCCCGCAGTGTTTATCAACGTAACGATCATCGAGCCGCGTTGAAAAAGCAAATCAACCAGGCTTTAGGTTCCGATCTGGTGGAAGAAAAAAGCTACCAAGCTTATTAAGCCCGCAGTTATTCGTTAGGCGGTGCGGATGATGCGTGGAACAAGTCTTGATGCAGCGATTGTAGCTTTGTCTTTACCGCTTCCACGCTCACTAGGTTCATCACTCCCGCCGTTTCTATGCGTTGTCCCCAGCGTAATTGCTGGGCGGGCTTGCGTTTGAATTGCAAGGCCGCTTGTTCAAAGGCATCGACGCAATAGTCCAGGCTCCGATACGGGCCGCTGCGTTGAGACCAGGTCGCGGCATGCAGGCCAATCACTGGCGTGCCCACCGCACTGGCCATGTGCGCGGGACCTGAATCGGGGCTAACGACGATGGCGGCGCGTTGCAGTAAGGCCAATAGCTGGGGCAGGGTATCTTTACCCACAAAGTTGACGATACTTGGGTGCGCTTGTGCGATACCCGTGCCGTATTCGCGTTCGCGCGGGCTAGGCCCACCGCAAACCATCACCTGCATTTCCAACACCTCGCAGGCAAAGCGTGCAATGGCTTGGTAATGGCTCAGCGGCCAATCGCGCAATGCATGGCTGGAACACGGACTGATGACTAACCAAGGTTTGCTGCCCGTCATATGTTTAGCTGCGAATTGCTGGGCCTGGGCGCTGATAGGTAAATCCCAGCGTGGCTGAGTAACATCAATGCCCAGGTAGCGCGCAAAAGCGAGAAAACCCTGCACCTGATGCTGGGGTGCCCGCTCTTTGATTTGTTCATTCACCACCCAGCGATGGCCCTCACGTGCTCGCGATGAATCCCAACCGATACGGCGTTGCGCGCGAACATAGCGGCTCATCAGATTGGCGCGTAAAGAGGTTTGAAGATGCAGCAGAATATCGAAAGACTCTCTTTGCATCTGTTGTTTGAACTGGCGCAAGGCGGCTTTGCCTGCGCGTTTGTCGAAGACGATAAAACGAACACCTTTAATGTCGTTTACTAGCTGCTGTTCGCGCTTACCGATAATCCAAGTGAATTCACAAGCTGGCCAGGCGTCTTGTAATGCGCGCAGTAAAGGCAGCACATGGGTGATATCACCTAAGGCCGAGAGCCGAAAAATACAGCAACTTTTAGGTGATGCGAATTCTTGTGGTGACATAAAGGCTTCAGCTACCTATCATTGCACTATGCAAAGTGCTTATTACCAACAACCGTTCTCTGCCATTTTATACGATGCCGACCAACTGCCCCGACCGAACCCGGAGTGGATGCGGGTAGAACACTGGCCGCAGGCAGAATTGCTTGCCGGCGGGCGTGGCGCTGCTTGGCGCATCGACACCCAATGGGGAACGGCGGTACTCAAGCATTATCGCCGAGGCGGCTTGATGGCTAAAGTGAATCAGGCGTCTTATTGGTTTAATGGTTGGCAAAATACACGTGCTTTGCGTGAATGGCGATTATTAGCACAAATGTTTGATGCTGGCTTGCCAGTGCCCAAGCCGTGGTTTGCGATAGCCCAGCGGCGCGGGCGCTGGTATCGCTGTGCAATTGTGAGTGATTTTTTGGAATCGAGCCGGAGTTTGTGGTCCTTACCACCGGCACAGTTACTGGATGCTTCATTGTGGCAAAATGTGGGCGCTTTAGTACGGCAGTTTTGCGACGGAGGCATCATGCATCCTGACTTAAACCTAGGAAATGTACTGTTAGATGCCCGGCAAGGTCTGTCGATGATTGATTTCGACCGCGCCCGTCATGTTGAAGGCCGGTCGTTGCCAGCACAAAAAATGCAACAGCGCTTATTGCGTTCATACCAACGTTATCAGCGTGCCCATGCCGATAACGCACAAGTCGATTGGCTTCAGCCTGAGCAGCTGCTTGGCTGGATGCAGTAATTGCTGGCGAGCGCCTTTGGTGTGGCGTGCCTTCTATAAGTGCTTCAAGCATTGATTTGAGATCAAGATCAACAAGATGATTAGGCGTACACTGGATTGAACGTCGCTTACGTCGAAAGACACGAAAGAGGAAGGTTGCGATGTCCTATGCTTTGGTGAAATGGATTCATGTCATTACGGTGCTAATCAACATTATTTTGTTGATGGGGCGAGGTGGTTTAAGTTTATTCCATGTGCCCTGGCGTCAATGGAAGCCTTTGCGTTGGTTGCCCCATGCCAACGATACCGTTTTATTGTTATCGGCTATTGGCCTATGCATTCTTTTGGGTCAGTATCCTTTGGTTCATCATTGGCTAACCGCCATGGTGCTGGCGACCATAGCCTACATTGTTTTAGGCGCGCTAGCCTTAAAACCCAATTGCGGGGCGCTGAAAAGAGTATTTTTGTTGTTGGCGTGTTTTGTGGTTTTTAGCTATATTTCAGGCGTTGCCAGAACCCACAACCCGATGTCGTGGATGGCTTTGGCTGGATAAGACTTAACGGTCGGACTCACTCTGTGTATGCACTAAAGCGTTAGTCGACAGGATTAGCGCTGGGTGCAGTATACAAACCCAAAGACATTCCGCGATCCAACTTCGAATGCTCCAATACCTCAACCCCTTGCAAGCTCGACCACATCTTTAAAATCGATTGCTCTTTGCTGCGTTTGCTGTCGTCTAACACAAAATGCATTGAAGTGGCAGCAACGTTCATGCACAAGGGTAGTATGCCTAATCGCGAGCCCGGACGCCCCAATAAAGGCGCAGATGCGGGTCCGTCGATAAAGGCAAAGTCTACCGGCGCTTGGAGATATTGGCGGAGTTGCTTTGCGTCAATCCCGTAACTAAAAATGCTCTGGCCAAATGCTTCTTGCGATTGAAGCGGGATATGAATGACGTCAGCATACGGTGCCAAATTGGCTTCAGTAAGTCGAAAGCGTGTACGGTCGGCATATTTCCATTCCTGGTCTAAACTCAAAATGTGGCAACTGTGTCCTTCCCGCTCTAAAAAGCGTGCCGTTAATGCCAATGCCAAGGTGCTGGTTCCACTACCAAACTCTAAAATTTGTCGAGGTTTCAAGCGCCAAACCAAATAAGCAAGTTGAATGGCTGAAGTGGGCGCTAGCGCCCATCCACGAACTCGACCTCTTTTGGTATAGCCTTGAATTTGTAATCGTAAACTGGCGGGAAGCTGATGTTCTAGCTGCTGCAAATCCTTGCTATCGAAGCCATGAAGCGAAGATTGTTGATGGGTGTCAACGCTAATATGAGGCGCTTTAGCAAGGTGGGGGCGTGCAGACATTGATAACTTCCCTATGGGCTAGTAGTAAAACACATTTAGCTAATAAGAACATAGCCAGCCTGGGCTATGTTGGGTCATCATTGCCGATACCATTAGCTAAATGGGGAGTCTAAAAGCCCTGAATGACATGGCGATGACGATTTTATGTCGCAACGATGACGCAAAAAACTGCTTTGTCACAAGGGGTATCGTTACAGCAAATGAATGATTTCAGGTGTAATTTTTTGATCGTCAATATGTAATAAACCTAGGCAAACGGGTAATTTAAAACGCCTGGGTCCCGCGCTTCCCGGATTAAAGAATAAGCGATCATTATCGTAATGGATATCGGGTTTATGCGAATGCCCATAAATAATAAGCTTGGCGGAAGCGTATTCGTTACGAGGAGTCATTTTGATGTTATGGGTTAACAAAATAGGAACTTGGGCGATTTCAAACTGAAGACGCTCGGGTATTTCGGCACACCATGGCTGGGTGTCAATATTACCTTTGATGGCTGTCAGCGGAGCAATTTCGCGCAATGCATCTAATACATCGGGGTGACCAATATCACCGGCGTGTAAAATCTTATCGACACCGTGTAAGGCCGCTAGTGCTTCGGGCCGCATCAATTTGTGTGTATCGGAGATAACACCTATTTTCATATTGCTGGTTTTGTCTTTATTTGTGTAAGCCAATAAGCCATGAATTGAGTGCTTAAGCGCACCGCTATGTTAAGGATAAATGATACAAAATACTCAATTGATGACGATTTAAAGTTAGTTTCTAGATTAGTTTGTTATACATGTATTTCATCGTTAAATGTCATTTTGATCGTCAAGTTTGATGAAGTTAGTTGTTGTATTACCCATGTTTTATTGTATTTAGCAGCTTCTGTTTATATGTAAATGGTTATATCAAAACAATACTAAAGTTCTAAATGACATGCTTATTGCCGGATAAACATTAAATTTGATGTGTGTTTGTTTTTGCGTCTTGGCGTTTTTTTGGCTAGCCTCGGTAGAACATCGCGTTTGCTAGCGATAGCAATGAATCTATGCAGCATCGATAAGGGCCGTGCTGCATAGATTGAGCTGCTGCGATGTGACTTAAGGGGGAAGCATGTTGTATAAAAATATTGAGCATCAGGCTCAGGGAATACCTCGTCCAAATCACACGAGAACAAAATTACGCTTGGCTTTTCCGTTGAAGGAGCAACATCAACGTAGCGAGCCTTATGTTGTTAACCAATACCTCGCTGAATATCAAGCACTAAAGGGTTCAACGACATACTTTTTAGAGCACCAGGCACAGAAAAAACTGAGCGTTGATGTCGTAGAGCAAGCCTTCATCGGTCATCCAACTTTGCAGTTGTTTCGGCGTGCAATATTGCGCTTTGGGCCAACATGTAATGCATTGATTTACGCAGAATCTTTACTGCATTTATCGTTGTTTACTGCTTATCAAAAGCGCGCTTTAATGCGCGGCTCGATTGCCATCGGTAAATTGCTTGATCCACAGCAGTTGGGGCTGATTCAAAAAAACGATATCCATGAACAATGGATTCACACACCCGACGAACTCAATACACGCTACCCCTTCGCTTTAATGCGCCATTATCACCTGCTTTACCAAGGTGAGGTTTGCGCTGAAATTCGCGAAGTACTAAACCATGAGTCGTTACAGCGTATCGATGATTGAATCACTGCATTAAACATAAACGGCACTGGTGCCTTGTGTATGTTTAAGCGGAAGGGGGAGCCAATTTGACCTTAGCTAACAATACTGAGTTAGATGCGCTTTCGTGTTTAGCGTCTAGTGCAGCGCATATTAATCTGGCAGGCCAGCGTTATGGCACTGCTGAGTTGATTGCTCGTGGCCGTAAGTTACTGAGCAGCAAACCACACATACTGCTCGGCCTGTGTCGCATTGAAAACGCCGATATGTTGGCTTTGCTGTTGGCCAGCTTTTGCTCCCGGCAAGCCTGTTTATTAGCGGCAGATCCAAGTCTGCTGGCAAAGCGCTGTGCTGTAATTTATGGCGCAGCTGATCAGGGTATCTCAGTGACTCAAGGCGAACATTCGGCTGAATGTCGCGGTGATTTTGCGGTGTTATCGTCGGGCACCCTGGGTGACCCTAAACTCATTTGGCACGATATTAACGCGACGCTATCCACTGCTGATCTGGTGCGCAAGCGCTTAGAGTTAAACGCACAGTCGAGGGTTTTAATTAGCGTTCCCTTGCATCATATGTACGGTTTGGGCGCAGCTTTGTTACCTGCTTTATTGGCCGGTTCAGATATTTATTTTTTACCCAAGTCGAATCTGTTAACGCTGTATCAAGCATTAACGCAGATCAAGCCCGATTTTATCTATTCCACACCCCACCAAATGCGGCCGGTATTAAAACGTTTACGTCCCTCAACGAGCGGGCAGCAACATCTTGTGCTTGCCGGTGATGCCGTAACACCGGAGCTGGCTATACAAGCCCAGCAGTGTTTAGGCCAATGCTTCAACTTATACGGCAGTTCTGAGCTGGGCGTGGTGGCTATTTCTGCGGCTAATGAGGTACAGCGGCTACAGGCGTTAGAGGGGGTTTCGGTGCGCTCGGAAGCCGCGAATGATTGCAGTGACACCAAGGAGCAGGGCGAAACCTTATGGGTACAGCATCCTTATGCCGCAAAAGGCTGGTGCCGTGACCAACATTTTCAAAAACTGGCTCGCTGGTGGAACAGCCGAGACGTGGCGGCTATTCACCCCGACGGTACTTTTTCTTTACGTGGCCGTGCGGATTTAAGTGTGAACCGCGCTGGAAAACTCTTAGTGCTGGCCGAGCTAGAACAACAACTCATGTCTTGGCCTGAAATTGAAATGGCCGTGGCCAGTGTGCTGCCACAACAACAGGCGGGAGGCTTAACGCTTGCGGTGTTAATCCAAACGGCAGCAAGCCATGTGAATGGAGAATCGATTCATCAGTTAGCGCTTGAACGCTTACCATATTTTGCCCGCCCTGATTGTTATCACCTGGCTACAGCGATTCCTTGTCTTGCTAGTGGCAAACCCGATCGAAAAAAAATTATGAGGGAATATTACGATGAACCCAACCGAAATTATCCAACAGTTACAGCGGCTGCTCGTTGAAGAACTGGATTTGAATTTAAGCGCCGATGATGTCCATCCTGAAGTGTCGCTGTTTGACGATGGTTTAGGGCTTGATTCCATTAGCTTGGCGGAGTTTATCGAGCTGCTGGAAACCCAGTTCAACGTGATGATTCTTGATGAAGATTTAGATATGAGCACCTTTCGCTCTTTAACGCGAGTGGCCGCTTTAATCGAAAAGCGTAGCCAAGCGCTGGCAAAAGATGTTGCCGTATGAGTGAGATACCTTTATCTGTAGTGCCCAGACAACAGACACAGCGCATTACCGATTACCGCGATGAAGCGCTGAGTCGCGATGGTTTTGTGGTGGCGTGGCCTCCTCAACGTTATTGGAAAAATGCGGAATCGCAGTTTGTTGATCAAAGTCCGCCTTTGCATTTGTATTTTCACATTCCTTTTTGTTTGCAGCGCTGCCGCTATTGTTTTTTCAAGATTGGTATCTTGTCCGAGAACTCTTATGCCGTGCGCGAACGCTATGTCGATGCGCTGTGCCAGGAGATTGCTCAGGTCAGTGAGCAACAAGGGATTCGTGGGCGTCGTGTGCAGTCTATTTATTTTGGTGGTGGCACGCCCAGTGTTCTGCAACCGGAACAACTGGCGCGTATCAAAGCCAGCATTGAGCAACACTTCACTTTGGATGATCCCGAGTTTGTCTTCGAGATTGAGCCGGTCACGTTTAATGATCGCCTGATCGACGGTTTAAGCGAGCTGGGCGTGAACCGGATGAGCTTTGGCATTCAATCTTTTGACGATCGAGTTGTGGCATTAACCGGACGTCACGATACCGAAGCGAAAAACTGCGCGGCTATCGAGCGAGCGTTAGCCAGCGGTGCGGTGGTTAATATTGATTTACTGTCGGGTTTAGAAGGCGAAACCATGGACAGCTGGCAGCACTCAGTGAATCGCGCTATTGAGCTGGGGGTTCATGCAGTAACGGTGTACAAGCTGGAGCTGTATTCCAACGCCCACTACATGGATGATATCCGCGCGGGTGCTTTGGATTTACCCGATGACGAGCAAGAAATGCGTTTTGCTCGTTGGGGTATTGATCGCCTGCGTGATCAAGGCTATGCGCCATCCACTTACTTTACCTTTACCAAAGGCGGTGCTTTTCCTCAGCGCCATATTATCAGCCGTTGGCGTGGTGAAGATCTATACGGTTTTGGGGCTTCGGCTTTTGGCACCTTGGGTGGTGTTGCACGGCAGAATCTTAGCGAAATCGATGAATATCTAACTTGTGTAGAAAAAGGCGCCAGCCCGGTACAGCGGGTGATGCAGTTAAGTAGTGCCGATCATATGTTGCGTGATGTGGTGATGGGTATGAAAACCACCCGAATCGATTTGGCACAGTATCAACAACGCCATGGTTTGAACCTAGCCTGGGCGTTGCAGGAAGATATCAAAGTTTTGGAGCAAAAAGGTTTACTACACCATACCTCAAATGCCATTGAACTGAGTGCAGAAGGTGTGATTTACGGCGATTACTGCGGCCGTTATCTGGGCGCTGCTTTACGCCGCGTGATGACAGGTAACTCGCGCCCGATTAAGGCTTAATATGATCATAACTCCCGACTTTGTTTTTGTGCATATGCCCAAAACCGGTGGCACTTTTGTTAGTCAATTGCTTAAACAAATCTATGGTAAGGAAGCCCAAGAAGCCGCACATAAACACGCCACCTGCGATGAAATCCCGGCTCATGTGCGAAATTTACCCATTGTTTCGGTGATGCGCTCGCCGTGGCAACGTTATGTTTCGCAATATCACTATGCGTGGTGGAAAACCCACCCCGAAGCTTATTGTGACCCTCAACATTTAACAGATGCATATAAGCATTACCCCAATTTAAGCTTTGCCGAATTTGTTGATGCAGCGAATCGGTTTTTTATTAATGCACATCGCCAGAGCGAAAGCGGTTTTGTGAACCACAAGCTTTCGTCTGAACAGCAGATGGGTTGGCATACCGAGCAATTTATTCGATTTTTTTGCCGCAATCCGCAGCAAACCTTTGCCTCAGTCGATGCCGAGCAATTAGCCCAAGGCCATTTAAATGAGCATGAGTACGCCGTTCATTTTTTATTTACCGAAACTTTAAATCGTGATCTCAGCCATCTCTTAGATGCCTGCGGTCACGGCACACAGGTTTTAGCGCAAGTGCAGCAACATGCGGCTGTATTACCAGACGATGCTTTCGAGCAGCGCCCTGAGCGCTCAATCAACGAATATTATGACGACGCGCTTTGCGCATTTTTGTTACGTCGTGAGCAATTGTTATTTAAGCGCTTTCCTCGCTATGCCGAAGCGCCCGCCATACCCGTTGCCCAAGCCGCTTCTTTGGCATAAACCGTGGGTATCGTTTATTTTTTGGTGTCGCTTATTTCGCTCGTTGACTGGATTGGATGTAAGGAGAAAAACAATGGATCAACCCAGGGTGGCTTTAATTTCGGGTGGTAATCGCGGTATTGGCTTGGCCATTTGCGCGGCGCTTTCTGAGCGAGGAGTACGGGTGTATATGGGTTGTCGCGATATCGCTAAGGCCCAGCAAGCCATTGATCACCATCAGTTGTCATCGGTTACTCCTGTGATGTTGGAAGTGACTGATGAAGACAGCATGGTTCGGGTCATTGAACACATTGAAACCGAGCAAGGCCGTCTGGACCTTTTGATTAATAATGCCGGCATCGCCCGTGGTGTACGCGATAAGGTTAGTGAAGAAGAATTAACGCAAATTCGCGCCACGTTTGAGGTGAATTTTTTTGGTACTTGGCGCTTAACGCAAAAAGCACTGCCTTTATTGCAGCAAAGCGGTGATCCCGCACACATTATTAATATTTCTTCAGGCTATGGCAGCAGCGAAAAGGTGGTGGATACCAACCTCGCTTATTGCAGCTCTAAAGCCGCGCTTAATGCTTTTACACGTGCGTTAGCTTGTGAACTGGAAGGCAGCTCGGTGAAAGTGACCTGCATGACACCGGGCTGGGTGCGCACAAAAATGGGCGGTATGGGTGCGCCTAGAACACCGAAAGAAGGGGCCGATACCGTGATTTGGCTGGCCTTGGAAGGAGGGGGTGAGCATGGCGGATTCTATAAAGATCGTGAGCCGTTTCCATGGTAGTAAAAAAGCCTAAGTCTGCCGTGTCGAATGTGGATACCGCTGCGCTGCAAGCGCCGAACTTATTTATCATCGGCGCGCCACGCAGCGGCACTACTGGTTTATACGCGGCGTTGAAACAGCACCCGGATATTTATACCTCGGTGTTGAAGGAACCCCATTTTTACGCGCGCGATTTGCCGGTACAGCCACATACCATCACTGAAGATGCACACTACCGCTGTTTGTTTGACGCGGCCGAAGATCAGGCTTATCGCGCTGAAGGGTCGGTGTGGTATTTCTTCAGTGAACAGGCGCCGCAGGCTATTGCGCAACAACACCCCGACGCGAAAATTATTCTCTTGTTGCGGCACCCGCTGGAGTTTTTACAGAGTCTGTATCATTTGTACCGTCGCAGTGGTAACGAGGCCGAGGCCGATATCAATATTGCTTTAGTACGTGAGCATCTGCCCGATCACGAGGGTGTCTATTTCCCCTTTGGTTTACAGTATTTAGAACGTCTGCACTACAGCGAAAGTTTGGCCCGCTGGCAGCAGTATTTTCCTCCTCAGCAATTAAAGATGTG
>JAKSCJ010000172.1 GCA_022360675.1 Lysobacterales bacterium | reverse complement strand
TGTCCTAGGCCTCTAGACGATGGGGACGGACGCAGGGGAAACGGGCCGCCGTGGCCGATTTCTCCGTTATAAGTAGGTGGTGGAGCCAGGCGGGATCGAACCGCCGACCTCTACAATGCCATTGTAGCGCTCTCCCAGCTGAGCTATGGCCCCCTCAAGGAAGACGCGTATCTTACAGAGCAAGTTCGCGTCTGTCAAATGGTTGCAACATTTTTTTTACCGAACGTTGCTTCCAAATGCCCCGCCGTTGAACGGGAAGCGCGCATTGTACTACGGCAATGACCTTTGTCAAGCAAATATTGCAGCCATTTTTCCAGCGAACGATTACGCTGCCAACTCAGCTCTTGCACGGCCCGTGCGGGCAGCTTGGGATGGGCCACACGCTCGATCCCCTGCACCACATCAAAGGCGGTAACTTCGGCAATGCGCAAGTCGTGATAACAGCGCACATGGGCTTCGGGTTGGCTCACGATGGGCGTGGGACCGTCGAAGTGATGGGTCATATGCAAGAAGGTCGTATAGGGATGTACCTCTAGCATTTCGACATGCAGAGGTTGCGACGACGGTGCCTGCGAAACCCAGTAGCCATCGGCTGCCTGCCAGTCGGGAATGAGGCATTGCAGTTGGGCATAAATGGACTCCTGCGTACGCTGGAGCCGATTCAATACCTTGGGGTCGCGTTGTTGTTTGAGTGTCCAAGAAACCATGGGCCGGAGCATAGCACAGCCGCGTGTTGACTCATGTTAAGCACCACACCACGAGCAGCAGATGTTCTAGCTGATGGCCATTAGTTCAGCAAATTACTCTAGACAATTCCACACTAAAGGCCACCAGTACGACTTTAGTAGTGCTGACGTTCAAGGCCAAGATCGACCAAAATACGACTAGCAATCTCCTCCACCGAGCTATGGGTGGTGCTGACGATAGGCACGCCTTCTGCACGGAGTAAATCTTCGGCAGCGCCAATTTCGTTGCGGCATTTGCTCATCGATGCATAACGGCTGCCCGGACGACGGGTTTCGCGAATTTGCGACAAACGTTCGGCATCAATCGTTAAACCATAGAGCTTATGTTTGTTTCGGCGCAGGAAAGCCGGCAGGCGAATGGACTCTAAGTCGTCGTCGGTGAGGGGGTAGTTAGCCGCCAACACACCAAAGTGCAAAGCCAAGTATAGGCAAGTGGGCGTTTTACCCGAACGCGAAACCCCCACCAAGATGACTTCGGCTTCGTCAAAGTTGATGCTCACGCCATCGTCGTGAGACAAAGCGTAATTGGTGGCTTCGATACGGTTTTCATAGTTCGACACATTGGAAATACCATGGGCGCGACCGACTTTAGGTGAACGTGCCGCCCCAACCACCTTCTCGATGCGAGGGACAAACTCGGTGAACAAATCCAGTACTTCACCCTGGCTTTCCTGCAGCACAGCCACCACAGCGGCATCGACGATGGTACTGAAGATTAACGGCATGGCTCCGTCGCGCTCGGCGGCTTCATTAATTTGTGTCACCACATCGTGAGCACGCTCAACACTATCGACAAAAGGGATTCGTGTGGGATTAAATTTTTGCCCTTCAAACTGGGTTAAAAGGGTGTTTCCCAAGGTGCCTGCGGTAATGGCGGTACCATCCGATACAAAGAAAACCGTGCGTCTTATACTCATTGGAAGGTAAAATTTCCTTTTGATGACATTCAGTTCAAACAGAGAGTGCTAAATTCGTGACTGAGTATATCCTGTGGTTGGACCAATTAGGCATGGGCGACCTGGAGCGGGTCGGCGGTAAAAACGCAAGCTTAGGCGAGATGATTAGCCATCTCAGCCAATTGGGTGTTAGCGTGCCCGGCGGTTTTGCCACCACCGCCGATGCCTATCGGGAGTTTCTCGCCCAGTCGGGCGTGGGTGATCGCATTCAACAACGCTTAGCCGAACTCGACGTGGAAGACGTGGCCGAGCTGGCCCGCGCCGGTAAAGAAATCCGTTCGTGGATTATCGACACCCCCTTCCCCACAGCCTTACAGGACGCCATTGCCACCGCGTGGCAAGAATTAGTTGAACGCTGCGGCCGCGAGCCCGAAGTGGCGGTACGCTCATCAGCCACAGCTGAAGACTTACCCGATGCTTCGTTTGCCGGCCAGCAGGAAACCTTCCTTAATGTACGTGGCTTAGACGGTGTACTGCACCGTATGCACGAAGTATTTGCCTCTCTTTACAATGATCGCGCGATTGCCTACCGCGTACACCACGGCTTTGCCCACGAACAAGTGGCCTTGTCGGCCGGTGTACAACTCATGGTGCGCAGCGATACCGGCTCCAGTGGCGTGTTGTTCACCTTAGATACCGAATCGGGCTTTCGTAAAGTGGTGTTCATCACAGCTTCCTACGGTTTGGGCGAATCGGTGGTGCAAGGCGCGGTGAATCCCGATGAGTTCTACCTCTTCAAACCCAGCCTGGACGCCGGCCGCCAAGCGGTGATTCGCCGCACCAAAGGTAGCAAAGCCACGCGCATGATCTACGGGGCCGACGGTGGCGTCAGCACCGAACCCACGCCTAAAGCACTTCGTCAGCAGTTCTCCATCACCGATGAAGATGCCGAAGAACTGGGCCGCCAAGCCCTCATCATCGAAAAACATTACGGCCGCCCCATGGATATCGAATGGGGTAAAGATGGCGAAAGCGGCAAGATCTACATTTTGCAAGCGCGCCCTGAAACCGTAAAAAGCCGCGACGATGGCAACACGGTGGAACGCTTCACTTTGCAAGAACGCGGCACCGTCATCGCCCAAGGTCGCAGCATTGGTCAGCGCATTGGCCAAGGCACCGCCAAAGTCATTGCCAGTATCGAACAAATGGATCAAATCCAAGCAGGCGATGTGCTGGTCACCGATATGACCGATCCCGATTGGGAACCCATCATGAAGCGGGCCTCGGCCATCGTCACGAATCGTGGTGGCCGTACCTGCCATGCGGCTATCATCGCCCGTGAACTAGGCATTCCCGCAGTGGTCGGCTGTGGCAACGCCACCGAGCTGATAGCTCACGACACCGATGTGACCGTTTCTTGTGCCGAGGGTGAAGAAGGCTTTATTTACGAGGGAATTTTACCTTTCGAGAAAAGCACTTCAGAACTGGAAGCCCTGCCCGAGTTACCGGTGAAGATCATGATGAACGTGGGCAACCCCGATCGCGCCTTCGATTTTGGCCAAGTGCCCAATTTTGGCGTGGGCTTAGCGCGTTTAGAGTTCATCATCAATCGTATGATCGGTATTCATCCGCGCGCTTTGCTGGAATACGATCAACAAGATGACGACTTAAAAGCCACCATCGACGAGCGCATCGCCGGTTATGCCGGCCCCGTCGATTACTACGTGGAACGCTTGTGCGAAGGCATTGCCACCATCGCCGCCTCGTTCGATCCGCATCCGGTGATCGTGCGTTTATCCGACTTTAAGTCCAACGAATACGCTAACCTCATCGGCGGCAGCAACTACGAGCCCGATGAAGAAAACCCCATGCTGGGTTTCCGTGGTGCCTCACGTTATGTGGACGACAGCTTTAAAGCTTGCTTCGAGCTGGAATGCCGCGCATTGCGTAAAGTTCGCGATGAAATGGGTTTGACCAATGTGTGGGCCATGGTGCCCTTCGTGCGCACCGTAGCCGAGGCACAACAAGTGCTGGCCACCATGGACGAATTTGGCCTGCGCCGTGGCGAGAATGGTTTGATAGTCATTATGATGTGCGAATTGCCGTCCAATGCTTTATTGGCCGATCAATTCCTCGAGCACTTCGACGGTTTCTCCATCGGTTCCAACGACCTGACCCAGCTCACCTTAGGCTTGGATCGCGATTCGGGCCTGATTGCCGAGCTGTTCGACGAAACCAACGATGCGGTAAAAGCCTTATTGTCGATGGCCATCCAAGCCTGCCGTAAGCAAGGTAAGTACATCGGCATTTGCGGCCAAGGGCCCTCCGATCATCCACAGCTGGCGCGCTGGTTGATGGAACAAGGCATCGAGAGCATGTCGTTAAACCCCGACACCGTGGTTTCCACCTGGTTGGATCTCAGCACGATGGAAATCAAGCGTCAGGATTAAACACTGACAACATGAACAATAAAAAACGGAGCTCAATTGGCTCCGTTTTTTATGTCAGTCCATTTTTTCAGATCACGTTCTTCCGACCAAACATTGCCTGATCAACGCCGAAATATCA
>JAKSCJ010000147.1 GCA_022360675.1 Lysobacterales bacterium | reverse complement strand
CGCTAGCCCGCTCTCTGCCTCTTTCAATATTGAGACCATCTGCGTCTCTGTAAATCGTGATTTTTTCATCGCTTCCTCCTAGCCTTAGTTTGCCAGAAGTCTATACTTTATACCTGTCTACTTTTTGGGGGAGCTTACGATTAGAGCGACAAATCGAGCGTTGTACTCAATTTGGGAGCTGTAGCTTTAATCAAGGCTCTAATGCTCCTTTTGGCAGTGTGTAACCATCCCTTGATACGGGCCAATCTTTCTTAGAGATGTCCGGGGTTATTATTGCTCACAATATTCAGCCGGTGTCATGTCTCCGAGTGATTCATGAGGTCGTTCTTCGTTGTATTCTCTCATCCATTGACTGGTAATGTCTCTGACTTCTTCCAGCTCACTGAACAAGTCAAAATCCAGTATTTCAGTTCGGTATGTACGGTTAAATCGTTCAACGTATCCGTTCTGACTTGGCTTGCCTGGCTTGATAAATTCCAGCTTCACACCTTTATCCTCAGCCCAGTCAGACAGTGCTAGTGCCGTAAATTCAGGCCCGTTATCCATTCTGATCTGAGCTGGATAGCCTCGCCATTCTGCAATACGATCCAGAGCACGGATAACCCGCTGAGATGGCAGACTCAGATCAACTTCAATACCCAGTACTTCACGATTAAAATCGTCCACGACATTAAACGTACGGAAGCGTCGTCCGCATTTCAGGGCATCGCTCATGAAGTCCATCTGTAATCCCCCCATTTCAAACCGTAATTATAAGTAGAGGGTTAAGCTGCCTGTAGCAACTGCTTTGGAGGAACGCCTCCTATGGCAGTGTTAGGACGTTCGTTGTTGTACTGCCATTGCCACTCGGTTGCAAGCTGTTGGGCTTGTTCAACACTATCGAAGTGATGCATGTCCAACCACTCCTGCCTTGCCGTTCGGTTAAAACGTTCGATGTAGGCATTCTGAGTTGGCTTGCCGGGCTGGATATACAGCAACGTAATTTGATGCTGATTGGCCCAGTTGACCAAAGCCCCGGAGATATACTCAGGCCCATTGTCGCACCGTAGTGCTGCTGGTTTACCCCGCCATTCAATGACTTGCTCCAAGGACCGTACCACTCGAAGGGCTGGCATCGATAGGTCCACATCAATGGCTAAACATTCTCGGTTGTAGTCGTCGATCAGGTTAAACGCACGTATGCTCCGGCCGTCACTAAGGCTGTCGAACATAAAGTCCATTGACCACACTTCATTGACCGTTACCGGAACGCTAAGCGCATCAGCTTTGTCACGCTTGATTCGCCGTTTAGGCTTAATGCGAAGGTTCAGCTCCAACTCCTGGAAGATACGGTAAACCCGCTTGTGATTCCATCCAAAACCTTTCACATTACGAAGATAGAGGAAGCATAGACCAAATCCCCAGCGACGATGTGTCGTTGTTAAACGCAGCAGCCAATCAGCGATCAATGTATTCTCGCTTGAAAGCCTAGGCTGGTAGCGATAACAGCTCTCGCTGACGCTATACACCAAGCACGCAAAACGCACGCTGATTTGATGTTTCTTCACAGCACGCTGTGCCATCTCTTTACGCTGAGATGGCTTTACAACTTTCCCTCTAACGCTTCCTGACGAAGCTCTGCTTTGAGGCGCTCTTCAGCATACATTTTTTTGAGCCTACGGTTCTCGTCTTCCAGCTCCTTAAGTCGCTT
>JAKSCJ010000057.1 GCA_022360675.1 Lysobacterales bacterium | reverse complement strand
CGCCACAAACGCCACAACACGCCCCAACAGCCAATCCACGGGTAACGTCGTACCCAATCTGGAATCTCCACTGGTTGACCACTATGGCGTTGAATTTTCCAGGCAGCGTAGTCCACCGCTCCCGAAAACGTAAACAAGCTTTTGAACAAGCGCACAATCGACATGACCTTACCCGCCAAACGCCGGCGGCTCCAGCGTTGTTGCGATTGTTTCAGCAATTTAGCAGGAGGGTTCAAGCGAAAGCGTTGGGCGTCCATCGTTTGCGCATCATCGGCGGTTACCAAGAGCTCAAAGCCGTCGAGTCCATCAATACAGGGCAAGGTTTTTTGCGCGTAATAGTCAGGATCTGCTTGAATTAAGCTGCGGATTTTCTCTAAACGCTCAGCTCGCAGCTCAGTTTTGTAACTCATCAACAAGGCTTGTTGCCACAGCTCGGCAGTGGTCAACTCACCTTGTAGCGCAGTGGCTGCCTGCGTTAGAAAATACTCACGGGCGCGCTTAAGCACTTGGTTTAACTCATGCTTACGTGAGTCAGTACGGGCCCAGGCGATCTGACTAGGTTGGGCAAATCGCCCCCATAAATAAGGTAATAACCAACGCCCAGAGGTGCCCTCGATAAATTGATCGAGCCTTACCACCGCATATTTGGCACGCAAGGTATGCCCTTTACAGGGGGCTTCGAGATAAAAAACATTGGGTGGAACCAAGCGATTCATTATTGCCGCCAGCATCCCCATACCCGCCGCACGGTAAGAAGATACCACTACATAAAAATCGGCAATGCCTGCCGCCGGATCCCCACTGCGCAAACATGAGCCGTAAAATAAGACAGCTTCCACGGCATCAGCATGTTTCTCGCGTACCGCAGCCACCAAGGTTTGCAGTGCCTCATCGCGCAAAATGCCCGAATGACCCGGCGTTTCTTCAGCTGCTGTGGGTAAAGGTGAGCTCACCGCCTGCTTGTGTTCAGTCATTAGGTTTACTCAATTCTGCCCAGCATCACGACAGCCACAATACCCAGAATAACAATCGGCGCCAGTGTGGTCAGTACAGCGGGGGCTTGGGCTAACAACCCAATATAGCCAGCGGTTTCGTTCAGCAAGAAAAACACCAAACCTAATGTGGTGGCTTGGAATACTTTTTTGGCAGCCTGGCTACTGCGCCGGGTACTGAAGCCAATGGGTACGGCAAGTAAAGCCATCACTAAAACGCCCACGGGCATCACAAGCTGACGCCATAACGCCAGCTCGTAGCGATCATAAGACTGGCCACGTTCTTTTAATTCAGCAATGTATTGCCAAAGATCGGTGGGCGCCAAGCTTTCAGGCGGCATGGAGATACTGCCCATTTGCTCGGCGCTTAGAAATGAATCCCAATAGTAAACATCGTGATGGATGGTTTCGCCTTCGGTACCCACCACCACTTTTTCCCAAGCATCGTTAAAGCGCCAGCGATTATCTTCGACAATTTCGGCGCTTTTGGCGTGGATAAAGCGTACCAAGCCTTGCTCAGGATCGAAGTAATACAGATCGATCCCGATGGGAATACGACCAAAACGAAACTCACGAATGTTTAAAAACTGCCAACCATCACGGGCCCAAAAACCATCGCTGGTATCTAAAGCCGCCTGTTCGGCAGTACGTGCGGCACGCATTAAGTAAGCTGCTTGGTCGAGCCTTGGCACTAAAAACTGTGCCGAAAAAACCGCAATCACAATTAAGGCGGTACTAGCACCCACCACTGTGCGCGCGATGCGGCCAACCGAAGCACCTAATGCCCGTGAAGCGACGATTTCTTGGGAATTTGCCATCATTCCTAAGCCCACGGCTGTGCCCAATAGCACAACCATCAGCAAAAGGTTCACTAAACGACCGGGGATGGTCAGGGCCACAAAAGTCAGTGCATCGATCAGGCTGTAACTGCCTTTATCGATATCATCGATCTGCTGGACCAGTTCTAAGAGGCTGAACAAACCCACTAAAATCAGGGCGATAAGCGCATAGCCACGCCATAGCTCACGGCGCAAATAACGTTCGATAATCATGATTAATAAGACTTCTTACGTCGTCGTGGTCGGAAACGACCGGCCATGAGCAAGATAAAGATCGCCAATAAAATCAGCGATGGCACCCAATACAAGCCCGGAAAGGCGGGAATACTGCCCTCTTTCACCCAATTTTTGAAAATGACATACAGATTCAGGTAGGCCACCAACACCACCACCGCATAAAACAGACGAGCATAGCGACCACTGCGCGGCGCAAAACGGCTCAGCGGAACCGCTAACAGTGCCAACAATAAAGTCACCATGGGTGTCGTCAGTCGCGACTGCAACTCGGCCACCGCTGCGGGCTCGGTGTTCGCTAGTAGTTGCAGGGTGTGTTGGGTTTTATAGCGCTGGGCCGGGAGTGCCTCTTCAGTACTCTCCAGATTCAGGCGCATTTTATTGAAGTTTATATGCCAGTCTTCAGTGCTTTCGCGAGTTAGCTGGTAAATGTAGCCATCCCTGAAATCTAAGGCTTGGCTGCCATCAGCATTCATTACCTGCTGAGCCTGACTGGCGAAAATAAATTCCGTTCGGCCATCACGCTCGCGCTGCACAAAAACGTCTTGCAGCTCGGTGTCTTCTTTACCGGCTGCAAATACCACACGACCGGAGTAATCGGAAGAATAAAAGCGTCCGGCTTCAACTCGGTCGAGATTAGTATCTTGGCCAATTTGCTCGCGTAATTGGTAAATTTCACTGTAAGCCCAGGGCCTGAGGAAGATCGCCTCCCCGCCAATGACCGAGGCCGCTAATACGCCAACAAAACCCACACTGACCATTAATAAACGGGTGCTACCACCAATGGCGCGCAATGCCACAAACTCTTGCGCGGCAGCCATACTACCCAAGGCGCTGACCACCGATAAAAACAACGCGATGGGAATAATCATTTCCAGCGCAATTTGCGTGCGCAGCACCGTCGTCCAGATGAATTCGGATAAAGTCATCGACACTGCGCCGCCTTCACCGATCAAACGACTAGCGGCCCAAGCGCTAAATAGCAGCGTTAAAAACATTAGCGTGCCCAAAAATGGTTTGAGCACATTCCCTATGAGGTAGCTACGCAGAATCATGAAATCGCCTGCGCCTGTTCATTGCCGTGGTTGGGGTTTTCGCGCAAATAGCGTCCGGCTAACTTCCAATCTTGAGCACTATCCACATCGGCCGCCGCCAACGGGTGGCTCAAATGTGCAATCCGGGCACGGCAACTGGTTTTGCTTCCCAGATGCTGAAGCGCCTCTGGCAAACTCAAACGACCCAAGCGGAAAAACAGCGCCTGGCGCCAACCAATAGCACCAAGCAGTTTCACAGGCTTTTTACGTAAATGCTCGATTTTTCTCCAAAAAGAAATTGCACGGCGTCCCTTTGAAGTCATCACAGCAAACAAATTACACCCGCAGTAGATGCCGTCGCTAAACTTCAACCCAGTGCGACGACTGCCCGGTAAAGCCGCCTCGGCGGCTTCTTTTTCGACCATAGCGGCCACCACGTCGGCACCTTTTAGGTGCTCGGCCTCCAGTAAAAAATCTTCCACCATTGCTTGCGTCAACAAGGCATGATCGGCAGTGGTAATGAGCGTGGGCACGTTCGCGTTTTCTGCGGTATTTTGTGCGCTGAAATACTCTAAGCCTCGCTCCGCACTGGCACTGGGGCCCTGCTCGGGTGCAAGCCAATGAACTTTACCCGCATCGATCAAAGCATTGAGTTCCGTACATTCTTCACGGGCAGCCTCATTTGGGCCCACGACAACAATTTGACCAACACGCGGACTCGCCAGCAAAACATCGAGCACACGTAAAATCATCGCCCGACCACCCACGGTGACCAGTGCTTTTGCCGATACCCTCGCCGCTTGTACGAGCGGGTCACTCGGACCTCGGTCACCCGCCAAGACAACAGCATTAAAAGTGTTATTTTTCATTAGGCTAAGAGAGATTTCTCATAAATCCGGTAACGTTTGTAAACCACGCCACCAACGCGCTCGATGACATCTTTGATGGCTTTGTTGTCTTCTAAAATCCAAGACAACTCAGCTTCTGAGTAACCCGCTTCCACCGCAAGTTCCCAAGCATTGCTCAATAACATGAAGGCAACGCCACCCGCTAGATTCGAACCATGCAGCTTACTGCTCACGCCCATCAACGGCACACGCACCCGACTCACTTTGCGTACTTTTAAGCGCCACAGCATTTTTAACCAGCCAAAGGGTAACAAACGCCCGTTAAGCCCGCGCAAAGCTTCGTTGACATCGGGCAGAGTCACCATCATGCCAACAGGCTCGCCGTCCACATAGGCAAACTGCGCTTGACGCGGATCCATAATGAGGTTGAGGTTTTTCCCCATCGCAGCAAATTCTTCCTCAGTGAACGGAACAAAGCCCCAATTGCCCTGCCAGGCATCATTAAAAAGATCGCGCATGAGGGAATAAGCTTGCTTGCGCGGGAAATCGTGGATATCGCCCAGCTTTATGTTGCGGGCAAAGCGTTTAGTGAGTTTCGTCGCCATGGGCGGAAACTCCAGCGCTAAATCTAAGCGATACGCCAAAAGATCCTTAGCTTTACTGAAACCGCAAGCACTCAGCAGCTCTGGATAATAAGGGCGCGCATGCCCCATCATCATATAAGGTGGTGTTTCCAAGCCTTCCACTAAAAGGCCGCAACTGGCATTAATCGATAAATTAAACGGTCCGTGCACCGCTTCACAGCCACGTTCCCGCAACCATTGACCCGCAGCCGTAAACAAAGCTTGGGCCACTTCTACATCATTAATACATTCAAACAAGCCAAAGTAGCCGACCTTGGCTTTGTGAATCGGCTCGTACAGTTCATCAATCTGAGCACTAATGCGCCCTACGATTTGATCGCCGCGTCGTGCCAACCAGTAAGCCGCTTTGCCATGCTTAAAAAAATGATTGTGATCGGTGAGCAGTTCTTTTTGCTCCATATCCAACGGCGCAACCCAGGCCGGGTCGTCCTGATACAAAGCTTTGGGAACATCGATAAAACGCTGAAGATTAGCGCCGTCCTTAGGGTCGACGGAACTGAGCACGAGTTCTGGCATGGGCGTTATTCATTAACGGTGGGTTATTGGGGGACTTCGCCTGATGCTGCAGCAGTCATAATCGGCATGCACACCTCATACGAACCAAGGTGCCAACATTAGACGGGGGATGACCGCTTCATGAGGGTGGGCACCGTAACTTACCTACATCCACTCTTGATTTAAGCGGGTGGAGACCAGCCACGGCACTTGCAGCATTCAAAAAGAAGCTTAACGGCTAATTATATAAGAGATTCGTTCTACTGCCGAAATTTCAATGCTTTTTTACCAAAAAACGCCCATCAAGCATTACTTTTCTCGAAAATAAGCGCGTATAACACCGTCGTAGAGCACTTTCCCCTCATCACCCGGCACTGTTGGCGGCCTTTGCATTTCAGTATAGTGACAAGTAATTCCAATGAGCGCCGACTTTTTGTTGCGCCAGCGCAACAAAAAAAAGGAATATTTTTATTATTTTAAGGATTGTGTTTCGGATTCGGCACCCTTAAATAGAGTGCCACCCCGCTACAGGCAAGGCTGTGCGGGCTTTTGATGTACTTCCGGGTTATTGCGGCACTTGAAGAAAAACCGCCATAACAGCACAATATACGTTTTGCATGAAAGCAACTAGTCATCAGACGGTCATCTATGCGGGTGACGGGTACGCTGAGTCGTGCTCAAAATTTGCCCGTATCCCCGCTTCTTTACCAGACTGTCCGCACCGTGGCCGTTCGATGGTTGCTTTTTCAATTTTCCGCTTAACGCGGCAGGAAGCGGCGGTAATAAAAATGCGAGCAATGGTTTTGGATATCCAGCTACAGTTATCAGCTAGCGAGGACATTTACGGGAACGACTCTGCCACCAGCGGCGGTGTTCGACTGTGCCGACAAAGCCTGTGCTCACAAGGAATAACGCCAGATAGCCTAACGTGGCTCCAGGCGCCGGGTACTAATAGCTACAACTAACAAGGAGACGCTGGACTTGGCTACCAAGGGCACCCCGACGAAAAATAATCTCCCCCTGCGCGCCGCCGACTTTGGCACCCTGGTGGAAGCACTGGATTACGCCGCTCAAGGCGAAACCGGTTTCAACTTTTATAATGCACGCGGCCAGCTGTATTGCGCTTTGCCGTATGCACAATTACGTACTGACGCCATTGCCCTGGCCAAACGTTTATTGGGTACCGGCATTCAGCGTGGCGACCGTTTAGCGCTCATCGCCGAAACTGGCCCCGATTTTGTCCGTTTCTTTTATGCTTGTCAGTACGCCGGTTTAGTACCGGTACCGCTGCCCGCTGCCGTTCACTTAGGTGGTCGTCAAGCGTTTATCAAACAAATTCGCTCTATGCTGCAAAGCAGCACGCCCACCTTGGCTGTAGCGCCCAGCGATTTCATCGATATGCTGGAAGAAGCCGCAGCTGGCCTCGATATTCAAATGGTTGGCGAGCCCGAGCACTTCCAAAACCTGCCTGAAAGCGATACAGAGCTGCGTTTGCCCAAAACTGGTGACCTGGCCTATCTGCAATACACCTCAGGCAGCACCCGCTTCCCACGTGGTGTAATGATCACCCAAGAAGCGGTGATGGCCAATCTCAGCGGCATTCTGCGTGACGGCATTGCCATGAACGAGAACGATCGCTGTGTCTCCTGGCTACCCTACTATCACGATATGGGCTTAGTCGGCCTGGTGCTGGCTTGTATGGCCTCACAGCGCTCAGTGGATTACCTGGGTACGCGCGACTTCGCCATGCGCCCCCGTATGTGGCTCAAAATTATGTCCGAGAACGGCGGCACCGTTTCGTTCAGCCCGCCGTTCGGTTACGAGCTATGCGCCCGCCGCCTGCGCGACAGCGATATCGAAAAGCTCGATCTCAGCGCGTGGCGCGTGGCCGGCGTGGGTGCCGAAACCATTCGCCCATCAAGCCTGAATCATTTTGCCGATAAACTGGAAGCTAGCGGCTTTAACCGCAACGCGTTCCTGCCTTGTTATGGCATGGCAGAAACCTCATTGGCCATTAGCTTTGCGCCGTTGGGTAAAGGTTTCCAAATCGATCACGTAGACGGCGGCAAGCTGGGTAACGAACGCCACGCTGAAGCGGTTGCCGATATCCCGGCAGCTCAAGCCGATGGTATTCATGTGAGTGAGTTCGTACACTGCGGT
>JAKSCJ010000361.1 GCA_022360675.1 Lysobacterales bacterium | reverse complement strand
TGCCGCCGGTTTAAAATCCACCTTAGAACATGCCTACGGCATCAAAGGCGTGGTTGAAAAAGTACGCCACGTTTATTCGGTAGGTCAAACTCGCGTGCACTTAGACGAGGTGAAAAACCTGGGTCACTTCATGGAACTCGAAGTGGTATTAGAAGATGATCAAAGCTTGGAACAAGGCGAAGCCATCGCTCAGGATTTAATGCAAAAGCTGGGTATTGAACCTAAGGATTTAATCCAGGGTGCGTATATGGATTTATTGTTGAAACAAGCTTAGTCGTAGGCTTTTGCGTTCTCGATATACCCGTGTTTTATTCCACCAGCACCTCATATACCCGCCCATGGGGTGCCGGTAATGCTTCAACTAAGCCTTGATGATGTCGTTTTAAGTTTTGTTTAAAGCGCCGTAAAGCAGGCGCACGTTTAAAATAAAATAAATGACTCGTACAAGCGCAATCGGAACTACCGAAGCCCGGCATGGGTAAAGCATAAGGCGTGATACCCGCTAGTACTTTGGCCCATAAACATTCGCGATGCTGTGCATCGTGATTCACCCAACAGCGCCACACCAAAGCGTGTTGCCGCAAGTAATCCAAATGCCAGCGCGGCTTGGCGCTATAAGCTAAATGATGTCTCAATCGCGCCGCCACGCCACCCGGCCCAAACGCACTACCCACGTAAGCATAAACACCGGCTTGGGCCTGCATGGTTCCCAGTTTTCCGACACTGATACTTTGGGCTTGCTTGAGCTGCATCCACAGTATGTAAGTACCGGGCTTTGCTTGTAGTTGTGCCAGTGTGTTGACACTGGCTACAGCCACCGGGGTTTGTTTCATCGTATCAGCACTTAATGCACACGCCGTGCATCTAACACATTGGGTAAACCACTGATACGTGCCAGTAAGGTGCTGAGTTGATCATAATCTTGAATGCGTAATGTCAGGCGTATGTCTTGCAGGCCGGTGCCGGTTTCGTGTACTTGCATGGCCATAATGGAGACTTGTTCGTTAGATAACACCGCGCTGATATCTTTCTGTAGATGCTTGCGGTCGTAAGCCGAGATACTCACATCTACCGGGTAGTGTTGGCGTTGGCCATGGCCCCAGTCCACTTCGAGTAAGCGCGGTGAACCTTCTTCGCGCAGGCGCAGCATATTACTGCAATCGGCACGATGAATATTCACCCCGCGCCCCTGGGTAATAAAACCAACGATGGGATCACCCGGCACCGGCTGGCAACACTTGGCGATGTGATGCAAGAGATTACCCACACCTTCAATATGAATGGCATCGCCCTGGCGTTGCTTTTGCGGTATGGCATCGCGTTTGCGCACTTGTAGGCCGCGTGGATGATCGCTTTCGCCCAGTTCGCGTAATAAGGCTTGGGTGACTTGGCCTGTGGTGACATCACCCACGCCCACCGCCACGTAGAGATCGTCGACGGATTTAAAGTTAAAACGACCAGCCACATTCTCGAGACTGACTTGTTCCAAATCCATACGATGCAGTTCAGCATCCAGAATTTGCTTACCGCCTTGCAGGTTTTGCTCGCGCTCTACCTGTTTAAACCATTGGCGTACTTTATTGCGCGAACGTGCGCTTTTCAGGTAACCCAGTTTGGGGTTTAACCAATCTCGGCTGGGGCGTTCTTCCTTCGCCGCCAGCACTTCAATGCGCTCGCCGGTGGCCACTTTGTAGTTCAAGGTCACAATACGACCATTCACCTTGGCACCCCGACAACGGTTACCCAAGCTGCTGTGCACGTGATAGGCAAAATCCAACACGGTGGAACCCGCCACCATATCCACCACTTCACCCTTGGGTGTGAGCACATACACGCGATCTTCGCTGGCCAGCGAGTTGAAGCTGTCTAATAAACTGTGATCGTCCAGGGCATCTTCCTGGCTATCTAAAAGCTGGCGCATGGTTTGGATCTTACGATCAAAACTGTGATCCACCGGACCACCTTCTTTGTAGCGCCAGTGGGCCGCGACACCCAGCTCGGCATGCTCGTGCATGGCGAAGGTGCGTATCTGAACTTCCACCGCTTTGCCTTCGGGGCCTACCACGGCGGTGTGCAAAGATTGATAACCATTACCCTTGGGGTTGGTGATGTAATCGTCAAACTCGCCCGGTACCGGCTGCCAATGCATATGGCACAAGCCCATCACGGTATAGCAGTCTTTGACTTCTTCCACCTGCACGCGCACGGCCCGCACATCGAATAGTTCGTGGAAGTCCAAACCTTTGCGCTGCATTTTGCGCCAAATGCTATAGATATGTTTGGGGCGACCACTCACATCGCCTTTAATGCCCGCATCCACCAGCGCTTGGCGCAGCTTATCGAGGAAGCCTTTAATAAATTCCTCGCGATCGGTGCGGCGCTCGGCCACCAATTTGGCCACCTGATGGTATTGCTCGGGATCGCGGAAGCGGAACGCTAGATCTTCCAACTCCCACTTCAGCTGCCAAACGCCCAGGCGATTGGCCAAAGGCGCGTGAATTTGGAAGGTTTCTTCGGCCAGGCGCTGTTGTTCTTCACGCTCGGCACTAATGGCTTCACGCAAGCAGAACAACTGCCAACACAGCGCCATCAAAACCACGCGTAAATCTTTGGCCAAAGCTAACAACAAGCGGCGTAATCGCTCGGCGTGCTGTACGGTGTTGGCTTCCACTTGCGCTTCGTAAGTGCGCAGTTGAGTTAAAGAGTCCAGCAACTCACGAACGTTTTCAGGAAAAGCTTCCAGCATGGCCTGCTGGTTTTCGGTACCGGACGCTTGAGCGTCTGATTCTGTGGGCGTCGAGCTAACGCCCAAATACAAGACCAAAGCGCTGGCCGCGATCGGGTCGGCCGATAAGCGTTGGGCAATATCCAGCAATAAAGGCACACGTTGTGCTTGATCCGAACTCTGCTGCGTCACCCAATCTACGGCTTGGGCAACGAGTTCTGCATTCTCACCCTCCAGCGCGCCATAGCGTTGTGGCAGCGTCTGGTCGGCCGTAGCGGCATCCGTTGCCACTTGGGTGTTGGTCTCAGTTTTGGTGTCGGCCAATGATGAATTCTCTGCGTTCATCGGCTTAGTGTAGCAACTCGCGATGAGCAGACAAATCTTAAAAGCCCGGCATAAAAAAAGCCGCCCACCAAGGTGGGCGGCAAGTCCATGCTCTGAGTGTCTTAGGAACTCGAATTCACTGAACTAAAGTTCATGAACAGACCCAGTGATGAAACGTGTTAACGAATATTCTGACGGCGGCTTTGACGGCCCACAGGATCGTTTTGGAACAGCCACAACACTTGACCTTGTCCGTCAATTTCCACCGCTTGGGTGGCACCTGCCTCAACTTCAAAGGAGCTGGCGCTGAACTGGAGTTCGTCGTTTAAGTCGATAAAGCCGTTTTGGAAGTCGAAACTGCCATCGCGGGTATCGAAAATCGCCAATTGATAGTTAAAGTCGGTATCACCTTCTGGCAAGAAACCACCCGCCGACGCATTACGCAGGAAGGGGAACACACCGGTTTGATCGTTGAGATCGCCATTGGCAGTGAACTGCTCGACGGTTTCGGTATCGGTAAAGCTGAAGGTTTGAATCACACCGGAAGGATCAGCATTGTTGAAGAAACCGCTATCGAAGGCGGCCAAAGTGGTTTCAAAAATGCCATCGCTATCGGCATCGATAAACACATCCACTTCCACATCCGACATGCTTTCCCAAGCCGCATCGGTGGTCACGCCAAATTCCACCAGCTCATTACCTTGGGCATCGGTACGGGTACGGAAGCCGAAGGAATCGATGCTGTTTTCGGTGCCATCCAAGACCTCACCACCCTGAGCCACAAAGGTAAAGGCTTCAGCCGTACCACCACCGCGGCCCACATTCACCAAGTTCACACGACCACGACCATTGCGCGTGGCGCGAATGCGAGAGGCTGGATCCACCACCGCGTGGTAGGCCACACGTAAGGTATCGGTGCCGTCGGTGAACTCGAACCAACCATCCACTTCGTTTTGACTGAAGCCACGGGGATCGGCAGGACCTTGACCGGCATCCATGGCTAAGCGCAGGCGAATATTGCGGGTACGGTTTGGACCTACGTTAAATTCAGGCCCACCTTGTACCGATACGCTAACCCCTGGGATGGTTTGTCCGGGAATATGACGCGCCGTAAAGGTACGGCGTTCGCTGCTCATATTGGTGATGGTGATGCGCTCGGTGCTGGTGCCGAAGTTGATGGGATTAATGCGACCAAAGGCCACCCCACCCGGCTCGGCGTAGCTACTCAGATTTGCACTGACATCGGCTTGAATCACACCCGAACCCTGGCGTGCGATGGGGTAAGGATCGGAAGCGCTGATGATGCCATCCACAAAAGACGTGGTGGTGCCGTTTTGCATTAAGGCTTTAATGGCATTGTTGGGTAATTCAGGATGCAACTCGCGCAACAACGCGGCCAAACCCGCCACATGGGGTGCAGCAAAGGAAGTCCCGCTGGAAACAATGGTGTTATTTCCCGAGCCAAAACCCGCTGATGCAATGCTGGAACCCGGCGCCGTTAAATCGGGCTTAAAGATGGAACCACCATGGCCAGGACCGCGCGACGAGAAGCCGGAGATGGTATCGGCCACCGCATCATTGGGCTCCACGGCCAGCTCACCGGCCACCGCTGTACCTGCATCCAGGCTATTGCGAATGGAGTCGCCATCGCTAAAGCTGATCATTGCACCCGGAATGGCAATGCCATCGCTCAAGCCAATCATCTGGAACGGGCCTTGACGATCGGCAGCCGTGCCATCGTTATACACCACAATGGCGGTAGCACCAGCGGCCTGGGCATTCAGATATTTATCGTTAAACGCACAGCTGCCACGAATAATTAACGCCACATTTCCGGCAATGGCATCGGGGTTCGTTAATGGCTCGCAACCTTCCAGAGGTTCGCCAGCAACGATAGGGCCTGTGATAGCCCCACTCTCGGTAATTTCTACCGGACCGGCACCTTCCACCGCGAAGAAGTTCTCGGTCAGGCTGCCACCACTTACATTAACAAACGCACTAAAGCGATTACCCGGAATCGACGAGGCCACCGAAATCGCATCGGGCGCTACCGCAGGCGCACCGGTGACATAAGGCGTCGTTCCTGAATTACCCGCCGAAGCCACCACCACAACGCCCAGCTCAGCTGCATTTTGCGCAGCCAAAGCCGAAGGTGAAAGCGGATCACCCAAAGATGAACCCAAGCTCATATTGATGACATCCACGGCATCATCAATACTGCCGTCGCGATTGGGATCCAAAGCCAATTCAATGGCGTCGGCCGTGACATTCGTGGTGCCATCGCGACCGAACACTTTAATGGCAAAGATATTGGCCTCACGCGCCACCCCCGGGCCTACGATATCGGTACCAATACCCGCCACAGCGCCCGCCACATGGGTACCGTGGAAATTTTCATCCAAAGGATCATTATCGGGCTGGGGAATATCGTTGTTGGGGTCGCTGGCATTGTAGTCGGAGCCCACCAAGTCAAAACCACCAATCACTTTCGCCGTGGGGAAAGTTCCTGATTCCACCACATTAGGGTTGTTGTTCAGGAATTCATCCACCACGCCACTGCCACCCAGGCTTTCGTGGTGATAATCCACACCGGTATCGATCACCGCCACGGTAACGCCGCGGCCTTCCACACCCAGCTGCTCCCACACTTCCGGCGCGCCAATCCAGGGCACGCTTTCGATTAAGTCTGGCGAATGGGTAACCACTTGGCTGATGCCAGCCACTTCGGGTAATTGCAAGATCTCATTGATCTGCTCGGAATTGGCGCGAATACGCATACCGTTAGCCGCAATTTGCATGGCCGATTCCACTCGCACGCCCATACCCTCGAGCTGCTGACGACGGCTGACTTGTTGATCTTGCAACTGACGGGTATAGCTCTGCTGAGCACGGCTATCCATCTCGGGCTGGCGAGTTTGGCGCGCACGCACCACGGCCTCGGCCAGACTCGGCTCATTGAAACGCACAAAGACCACACGCTCTTGATTAACCCGTGCCGCCAAGCGCGCATTCATCGTAACTGGGCTCACATTAGGCTCAACAAAGCTATCACCAGGAACCAAATCACCCGGATTCGCACGCTCAGTAAAGTTTCCCTCTTGCGCGATAACCGGTGCCGACAAAGCCGCTGTCATGGCCGCGGCTAATATTAAGCGGCTTGACTTTAAGGAGGCCAACATTCTGTGACTCATATCCATAACTCCAAAGTAGAAAACGCCAAGGAGAAAACAGTTCGCAAATAACACCCTGTCTTTTCAGTATCGAGGTCTGAGTGCCAAATCGTTTTTCAACACAGCCATCAATACCCATGTGTAACTGAATCCCCTAACTTAAGCGCCATCGGCAAGCCATCGCGTGTACAGCTGTTGTTTAAACAAATATCGCATGGCAACAAGGTGTGCCAAGCCTCACAGCTAACATCTACAGCGTAGCCAATGGTCATACACTGGGCAGCAAATCTACCCAGCTACGACGACGTTTGTCCCTGCCGGCTCATCGTTATATTGCTATGCCTTTAATCATCGTATTCCCTTAGTTTCATTGCTAACTATTTATCGCAAGCAACGAACGGACTGGCAGCATAGAGCAAGCTTTATGCATTAAGCAATATCACCTAATTTGAGATTATGAGCCAGGAAGTATCACCACATTAATAAAATTAATACTAGATGTATAAATTCAAATAAAAGAGATAGCCAATACTCATCACTAAAGCCAGCATGAAAATGCTACGCTATCAAAAACCCGAGCTTTCATTTAGAAGTTGAATAGTAAAAAAAAGAGCCAAGAAGAAAAGCAATATCAGTATTAATTTATGCCTTACAGGCTATTGACATAGAGGTCAATTACCATGACATATCTAAAAATATAGATAACTATACAAAAGGGCTTTACTCCATCAATCATTAACCCAAATGCCCAGCAATTGTCCAAGCACGGACAATTGCTGGGTTAAAAACTGTCGCATTTATCGTGACTCGAAGTTATCCCCAAAGATTAAATCTACGGTGTACATTTCAATATTAATAACCTCGGGCAC
>JAKSCJ010000336.1 GCA_022360675.1 Lysobacterales bacterium | reverse complement strand
CGGCAGTGTTTTGAGCGCCCTGTTCATTGTGGTGATGATTGCCACCTTAAACGCCTTTTTCTAGGCCGCAGGCCACGCCTGTTTGCTCAAATAAACTGGCAACACAGCAAAGCTTTCAGGCTTAAACACCATAAAAAAAGCTGGGTCCCAAAGAGACCCAGCCAGTTATTCTTCTTAGGAAGCTTGTCGCTTGTTATGTGTACTTACTGCGCGCTGGCTAAATAGCGATTCAAGATTTCAGCACTGGTACCGTCGCCTTGCAATTGCAGCAAAGCCGTATTCAGGCGATTAATGGTGTCTTGATCCAGCCGACTACGACTGAACATAAAGTGCACATCGTGGCTACCAAAGCTGATGGGTAAAGCGCGAATACGGTTTTCCCAGCCCTGACGCCTGGCAATGGCTTCGGCTACGTAGGGATCTTCTAAAAAGCCATCGATTTTGCCTTCTGCCAGGTTATCGAAATGATACTCGGCAATGGGCGCGTAAATGATATTGCCACTGGTCAGTGGATTGTCTTGAATGGCACTGATGGCGTTGCCGTAAATATAGCCGTCAGTTAAGCCTAAGCGAAAACCTGCATCCACCAAGCTCAGTAAATCGTTACCCGCAATGGCATCGCCATTGGCCACATGCAGGCGGAAAGACTCGGTTCGGTAAGGATCAGAGAAACTGGCAAAGGATTCGCGTTCCTGTACGCGAGTGGCTCCGGCCAGCATATCGATGCGACCGGCTTGCAAATCTTTAATGAGTTGGGCCCACTCGCCACGCTCAAAACTCACTTCGCAACCTGCACCTTCCGCCATGGCCTGTGCGAAATCCACATCCATACCGCGCGTTTGGCCATCGCTGGCTGCGTAATGGTATGGCTCCCAAGGATCCCAACCCATCAGCAAGCTACAGGGCTCGTCGGTGGTGTTAGTTTCTTCTGTGTTTGCCGCATGACTTTCGGCAGCGGTGTCCGTGCCAACCATTTGCTTATCATCAGAAGCAGCATCGGTGCTTGGCTCGGATGTGTCGTTTGATGAATCGTTTTGAATATCGGCCGGGGCCGACGTGGCATCGCTGGCAGCGCCGTTAGCATCGGTGGCGGCCGGTGGATCGGATGGTTGGCAGGCTGCTAGCAGCAGCGTGAGTGCTAAGAGAACAATGGTGGGAACAATGAAAGCGCGTGTCGATAGCGTCATATGAAATACCCCGCTAGCTGGTGTTCCGCTTGGTGCTGCATGGGCACCAAGTGATCAATGCGTGCTTTGGATACAGATTACGCTCTAATCTAAAGATTGACAAACGCCGTTTTAAACAAAAAACGCTAAGTAACGGCTTGCGATCAATACCCAAATACCACAAAAGTCGCACCATCAAAGGCTAGTTCCGGGATTTTAGCACTTTAGTACTTGGGTGTTTCCAGGTTTTCTGCCAGGTAAACCTTAC
The DNA here is from genome assembly GCA_022360675.1 of Lysobacterales bacterium. GTDB lineage: Bacteria > Pseudomonadota > Gammaproteobacteria > Xanthomonadales > Wenzhouxiangellaceae > JAKSCJ01. The sequence continues at coordinate 1,490 of JAKSCJ010000336.1, read as the reverse complement.
CTTCCACCAAGCGCACAGCCACCGGAGTTAATCCGCCCCCTTGGCAAGGGCCCGATGGAGAACGCCCGGTTTCGATTTCGAAGGTAGCACCATGGTGCGGACACACTAAACGCTGTTGTTTATCAAAAAAGAACTTTTGCCCGCCGCCGGGTCCAGAGCGTCCTAAACCCAATGGCCGGCCCTGATGTGGGCAACTGTTACGATAAGCAAAAACTTGCTCGCCTAAGCGCGCAATCAGCACCGAAACCATGCCTTGTTCATCGGCACGCCATTCATAGGCACCGCCGTCGGGAATATCGGCCAGGACCGCTAACACAATTGAATCTTCTTGCATTGACACTATCTAATCTCCATCAACGGGGAAAATTATGTACCGATTGAATTTTAATTCCTACCGTCAACCCAAACTTTGGCAACGTATCGCCGCCGCTGTGCTTGCCGTGCTGACCATTGTCTTGGGCTTTTTCTTAGGCTTATTCGTGGTGCTGACTGTGGTGGGCTTATTGCTGATTGGTGCCGTTGTTATGGGTTTTCGTCGCTTTCAAGCCAAGCGCAAAACGGCAAGCCCGCAAAGCGATGGCCCCATCGAAGGCCAATACACCGTTATTAAACGACGCCGCTCTTAAAGATTTGCTGATGAACCGCTTTTGGTTCGTCAAAATACGCCCTGTGCCCTCTTCGCAGGCAGCGGCCATCAATTTTCGGCGTGCTTTCAAGATTAAGCCAATGGCTTAGCGGCGCTTGAACTCCGCCTCAAGCTACCCTACCTTTGCGCCATCAACTCTCGCATAAGCACAGGACGCCCAATGAAATTTCTGCACACCATGGTGCGTGTCACCGATCTCGATGCCTCTTTGGATTTTTACTGCAATAAGCTGGGCTTAACCGAAGTTCGCCGCAGCGATTACGAACAAGGACGCTTTTACTTAATTTACCTGTCAGCTCCAGGCGATGACAGCGGCGCCGAGCTGGAACTCACCCACAATTGGGATCCAGAAACCCTAGATGGCGGCCGTAACTTCGGCCATGTGGCGTATCAGGTGGACGATATTTACGCCACTTGCCAACATTTACTGGATCAAGGCGTTACCATCAATCGCCCGCCCCGCGATGGCTACATGGCGTTTATTCGTTCGCCCGACGGAATCTCCATCGAACTACTGCAAAAAGGCGGCGCTTTAGCCCCCCAAGAGCCTTGGCAGTCGATGGAAAACAGCGGTAGCTGGTAAACGATCTGCCCTTTTTTCAGCCACCGGATCAGAGCGCAAAAGATCAGATATGAAAAAGGCCCGCAGTGCGGGCCTTTTTTGTGGCGCAACATCGAAGTTGCGCCAATATCAGTAGCCGATTACAACAGATACAACACAGCCAGCAAGCCCGTAGTACTCATCACAATGGTGTAAGGCAGAGCCAATACCACCATGCGGGCATACGACAAACGAATTAACGGTGCCAGCGCCGAGGTCAGTAGGAACAAGAACGCCGCCTGG
>JAKSCJ010000466.1 GCA_022360675.1 Lysobacterales bacterium | reverse complement strand
TTTGCCGTCGGCAACCAGTTGCTTCATTTTGTTTACAGAAGCCGGTTGGGCACGGTAGGAATCACGACGGTGAATCAGTACCAAGCTGTTGACTCGATCACAGAGTTCTAAAGTCCAGTCCAGAGCCGAGTCGCCACCACCTAACACTACGAGATCTTTGCCGTCGTAGTAGCTGGGATCTTTCACGCTATAACGCACATGGGTGTTTTCGTAGTCGGCAGCGCCGGGTGCACGCAAACGACGCGGTTGGAAAGCGCCCAGGCCCGCAGCGATGATCACGGTGGCAGTGTCGAACTCAGTCCCTTTTGAAGTTCGCAGCAAAAAGCGACCGTTTTCTTGTTGCTCTAATGAGCTGACTTCTTGGCTCAAGTGGAACGTAGGCTCAAACGGGCTAATTTGCTCCATCAAGCGATCGATCAATTCCTGAGCACCACATACGGGCAAGGCCGGGATGTCGTAAATGGGCTTGTCAGGATACAACTCACTGCACTGGCCGCCCACTTGGGGCAGGGTGTCGATCAAATGGGCGCGGATATCCAGCAGGCCCAGTTCGAAGACTTGAAACAAACCGACAGGGCCGGCACCCACAATGACCACATCGGTCGTAATGGCGGTGGACATAAATCCTCCAATTTATTGTGCAGATTTGAATTGATGGAATGACTCGCGAGATAGAGCAGAACGATATGAGCGTCTTTTTGATGCATAACAAAGACGCGTAATCGGTTACACCATCAGCTACAGTTCAGGGTGAATTGATCGAATTTCAATGCCCTATCGCGTGTCTTGATCTAAGGTCGCAATAACTTTGCCAAGACATGCTTGTTATTTTCTGATCAGGACAAAATTGAATCATATTTATCGATCATGATCGCCCATTAAATAAAGATTTTCTATGGTGTTTTCCGTTATGATGAGCAGCGTCCCGTGTTAAGCGGGGATACTTGCACTGTTTGTGTCCGAAAGTTCAGACATACATTCGCTGTTATTCAAGGCATTTTGCTTGCTAAAGCGTGTATTGAAACCAAGGCTATGCCTTGCTTTACCGGTTAGTTATTTCTGGTGTAACTACCGCCTTTAGCGATGGCGGTTATTGCCTTTTGACATGAGATAAGTGGCTAGCTGCCGATCTTGATCATTAGCCACGGTACTTCTTGTCGTTGCGTGCTTATTTCAGCAGATGCGAAATATCAGTGTATTGTCTGGGATCAATAGCGCATCTGACCAATACCAAGACATCGATGACCATTCAATTGAACAAGGTTTGTGCTAAATAATGAGTGACCCCGATAAAATTAAATTAGAAGCGTCATGGAAAGAGCGATTGCTGAATGAGTTCTCCCAGCCTTATATGAAACAGCTGCGTCAGTTTCTAAGAGAACGCGCTGAGAGCGGAGCGCAGATTTATCCTAAGGGCTCGCAAATTTTTGCGGCCATGGACAGCACACCTTTCGAGAAGGTTCGAGTGGTTATCTTAGGGCAAGACCCTTATCACGGTCCGCGACAAGCTCATGGTCTTTGTTTTTCAGTGCAGCCGGGTATTCCTGCACCGCCTTCCTTAATGAATATGTTTCGGGAGTTAAACCAAGATTTAAACTGCCCGATGCCACAACATGGCTACTTAATGCCATGGGCCGAGCAAGGGGTTTTATTATTAAACTCAGTGTTAACGGTCGAGCAGCGCCGAGCTGGTGCGCATAGTAACCAAGGTTGGGAGCAGTTTACCGATCGCATTGTGCAGCTGTTAAACGAAGAGCGCGATCATTTAGTCTTTATGCTGTGGGGTAGTTATGCTCAGCGCAAAGGTGCCATGATCGATAAAACCCGCCATTTGGTTTTAAAAGCGCCGCATCCTTCGCCCTTATCGGCCCATCGTGGTTTCTTTGGTTGCCGCCACTTCTCGCAAGCCAATGAATTTTTGCTTGAGCATGATATGGAAGCGGTAGATTGGTGTTTGCCAGAACGCTTAAGCCGTGAAGATATCGAAAAAGCAACGCTTTAATTCAATGCTTTCTTTGGCTGATTAAATTACGCGGTATGAACCGATGCCCATAACATTGTTAGCCTAAGAATGTTGTTAGCCTAACTGTGGGCATTGGTTTCATCAGTAATTAAAGCCTATGTTAAACACTGACAAGATTAACGATGAAGTCATGGCAAATGTTTGTTTGCCGCCTAAATTGACGATTCGTTAACAGTGGCAAGCAATAAAAGACAGGCAAAAAAAAGGTGGTGTTAAACACCACCTCCGAGCGAAGGCTCAATATCATACGAAGAGAGACTATATGATGCCTTTGAAGGCGGCTGCGGCGGAAGTGACAGATTGTCGCACCTATTGCCGCTAGTGCGTTGTTTGTGCTTTCGTGATGACTGATATCCCCGCTACGTTTCGTGCCATGCTGATCGCTATAAGCTGTGCCCGTTATGCTTTTTTTAACGAGGCTCTGATTGGTGTAATCAAAGCCATTGTTTGTTTTTTTGTTTGTGCTTGGCTACTTACCGAGCCTAATGCTTTCTAAGCCTTCGATGCCGCGCTTAATGACGTGGCTTAAACATTGCGGCGTCGACAATAGACCATAAATGCACCAACCAGCCGAGTAAGATAATCCACAAAATAGCTGCCATCACAAACTGAAATGCTCCGAGTATCCAGCGGCCTTGTAGTAACTGACCCAGACCGGGGATGAAGAAGCTACACAATGCAGCGATAACATTGCCAGCCGATCCTTGTCCGTTATGTGCCATGGTGATTCTCCTCTTGTTCTTGCTAAAGATTCTGCAAGAATGATGCCAAATTATTAATTGTTAAAAAACAATGCTTTATTTTTATTTTTGTTTTTTCTTATGTAATGTTTGAGCCATATTATGGTTTTTTAGGCCACTAATTAGTGATAATTTACCTCTGTTTCTTGTGTTGCTGACGAGCGCAGCCTATCAATCAAGACTTTGGGTTCGGGTCGAACCCGGTAATTATCACTGATGTGTGCGTAGCGAATTTTGCCCTGTTCATCGCTAATAATGATGGTGGGCAGCACTACATCGGGCTCATAGCCCAATAGCTCCAAACCAAAGGGTAGGCTGCCGGGGGCGGCGATGCCCAAACGCTGTGCGGCTTGATTGTGTGGATCGTGCAAGAAGGTCATTGGTGTTTTGAAGCGCTTTGCAAGCGCCTGAGTATGGGTTTGCGGCTGCGGGCTCACTAGCATTATTTCCACACCCATCGCGTCGAGTTCTCGCCACTGCGCCGCCACTTCCTGAACCTGACCCACGCACAGTGGGCACCAATTACCTCGATAAAACAGCCACAGGTATTTTTTATTGATACATTCCTGGCTGGTTAATACTTGACCATCGCCTTTAATGACTTGGAAGCCAGGAAGATTTTTGCCGGGCTTTAAGTGCGGCAGCGAGGGAATGGGGGAGCGCGAATACCAGCGCAGATAAATAATCCAAGCAATAAAGCCAATGGCAGCCAGCCAAAAAGCCGTACCTGGCTGCTGGTGGCTACCCTGGGATTGCATCATGGTAACAATCACCCCGGTGGCACTTAATAACGTAATGGGCAACGGGTGTTCACTGGTCCGTGCTGGCTTACGTAGGAACAGGGAGACGAAAAAAAACAGAATCGTCGCGTTACTTAATAAACTGCCGAACCAAGCAATGGCCGGAGTGTTGGGTGCGCTATCGGTGACCAATTGCCAAGCGCTAAGCATCAGCGCAAGGGCGAGGTAAGCCAGGAAGAAAGAAATGAAGAAACGTTTGAAGTGATGCATGGTTAGTCGCCGACTTGGGCTTGCTGCTGGGCCATTGACGGGGAAGAACGCCACGGCTGGGCGTTAGGGTATTAGGCAATCGCCAGCAGCTGTTGTAAGGTTACGGGTTGGTATCAGTATGACATGTGAAACGTCGCAAAATGCGCGCGGCTCGATCCGGCATGCCGTGTTTGTTCATTGAAGTAGCATTCGTTGTCCATGTGCATCTACAAATAACCGTTGTAACGGGGAGAATAATATGGTCCGTGAGGACAATGATTCACGTCATGGTATGTGGTCATCACGACTGGCATTTGTGCTGGCTGCCACCGGCTCGGCAGTGGGTCTGGGCAATATTTGGCGCTTTCCTTACGTTACCGCCGAAAGTGGCGGTGGCGCTTTCGTCTTAATTTATCTGTTCTGTGTCGTGGTGGTGGGTTTGCCCATCATGCTGGCTGAAATCATCATGGGCCGTCGCGGTCGCCAAAGCCCCATCAATACACTGCGCTTGCTCACCAAAGAAAGCCATGCCAGTGGTTGGTGGACCTTGATTGGTTGGTCGGGCATGTTGGTGGGCTTTATGATTTTGTCTTTCTACAGCGTGATTGCTGGCTGGACATTGTCGTACACCACCACCTATGTGGAAGTGATTGTGACTGGCGCTGAGGGGATTGGCGACCCGCAAGCCATTTTCGGTAGCTTGCTGGGTAATCCTTGGAAACTATTGGGCTGGCATACCTTATTTATGGCCTTAACTGCGGCTATTGTGGCCATGGGGGTAGAGAAAGGTTTAGAGCGCTCGGTGCGTATCTTGATGCCGCTGCTATTCACCTTGTTATTGGTGCTGGTGGGCTACGGTATGACGACCGGCTACTTCGACGATGCCTTGGTGTATTTATTCAAGCCCGATTTCTCCCGTATCACCCCGGCGGTCTTATTAGATGCCATGGGTCAGGCCTTCTTTAGCTTAAGTCTGGGCATGGCGGCCATCATGGCCTACGGTGCTTATTTGCCGCGCAATATTCCGGCAGGCAGTACCGCAATGACCATTGGCTTGGCCGATAGCGGTGTGGCTTTGGTGGCGGGTTTGGCCATCTTCCCTATCGCAATCGCGAACGATCTCACCACAGGCGGTGGCGGCGTTGGCTTTACCTTCACCACCTTGCCTTATGCCTTTAATAGCATGAGCTTTGGCCAGTTCTTTGGTTTGGCATTCTTCGGCTTGTTAGCTGTGGCGGCCTGGACTTCGGCTATTTCGTTGATGGAACCACCGGTGGCTTATTTGGTGGAACGCACGCGCCTGAGCCGCTTTCAAGCAGCTATTGTTGTGGCCATTGCGGTATGGCTGCTGGGTATTGGCACGGTGTTGTCGTTTAACGCCTGGTCCGACTACAAGCTGTTCGATCGCAATTTCCAAGAGAATATGGAGTTCATCGCGTCTAACGTCTTGCTGCCTTTAGGTGGTCTGGCCATTGCGATCTTCGCGGGCTGGGTACTGTCTAAAGCCGATACCCGCGACGAGCTGCACGAAATGAAAGCGGCCACTTATGGTATTTGGCGCTTCTTAGTGCGGTATGTATCGCCCATCTTGGTATTTTTAGTGTTCCTCAGTGCTATTGGCGTGTTGAATCTGAACTCTGAGTCGGACTTGGCCATGCCAGCCGAAACAGAATCTGCGGCCACTGAAGAAACCGTTATGGAAGATTCAGCCGAATAGTCGTTTATACGCTAGGCCTATCTGATGAGCGCTTGGCTGACTGGCTGAGTGCTCATGTTCAAGGCGGTACATTGACTATGCTGCACTGAGCAAAAACAAAAAAACCGCAGTAGCTGAGGCTAACTGCGGTTTTTTATGTTTTGCTTGCCTGCTTTAGATCGTCGTCGGCGCGATGGCGGCAGGCTGGCTGAGAGGCTGTGTTTAGCCTTCCTCTTCCTCAATGCGGCGTTGTTCTTCTTCGATTTCTTTGGCTTCTTCCTGGGCCAGCTCGATGATGTCGAGGTAATCGCCATCAATGCTCAGCAGTTTTTCGTCTTCAAAGCGCAAGGTTAAGATGCGCTGGGTGAGATCGCCGCCACGCGGGGCCAAGGTATAGACGTAATCCCAACGATCTTGGTGGAACGGGTCGGATACCGAAGGCGAACCCAATAGCAATAAGATTTGTCGTTTTGTCATGCCTTCGCGGACTTGCGACAGCTCGTCTTTGTCGAGCACATTGCCTTGCAAAATGTCTTGCTTATGAATCAATGGCAGGCTCGAAATGGCCGATTGGCAGCCGCTAAGCGCGCCCATAGCCAAGAAACTGGCACCGATGATCAAGCCAGTGCGAACATGATTTTGCCGTAGTGTCATTTTTTTATGCATGTAGGAAACGAATTCTCGTCGAGCGGAAGCATGAATGGGGACGGCATAAGGCCATCACGCGGGTATCTTGCCATATTTATTCCGACTATGTGTGTATTTCTCGTTATCTGTACACGCAAAGCACGGTATTTGCTCGCTTTCGGCGGGTGGTCACGCCTTTTATTGTGTTTGATGCTAGTTAAATGATTGATAGATATTGTCTATTACAAAAGCAAATAATGATCCATTATCTGCCGCCTGACTGGTGTCAGTGTTACAATGGACACTGAAAATGGATGGACCAGGTTGGACAATATGAACCCCGCGGATCGTGACGAGTTGCGCAAAGCCGGGCTGAAAATTACTCAGCCTCGCATTCTGATTATGGAAATCTTAGGCCAGTCCCGTGCTAAGCACATGACGGCTGACGATGTATATCGCGCACTAATGGAAGCCGACGAAGATATCGGCCTGGCCACGGTATACCGTGTCTTGAATCAGTTTGAAGCCGCAGGCTTAGTGATTAAGCATCACTTTGAAGGTGGCCAAGCCTTTTACGAATTAGAAACCGGTGATCACCACGACCACATGATTTGTGTGGAAACCGGCAAAGTGGTTGAGTTTGTGAGCGAAGAAATCGAGGCTTTGCAACACAAGATTGCCGAGCGCCACGGTTTTGAGTTGGAAGATCACAGCTTGGTCATGTACGTACGCCCCAAGCGCAAGTCATAAATTAAAAGCAGGCGCTTAAATAGCTGGCAACAAAAAAGGCTCCACAAATGGAGCCTTTTTTGTTTTTGATCTGCGAGTTGATTTTTGCGCTGTAAGCTATGCAACTGAGCCAATGCTTCAAAGCTCCAGTAGTTCTGCGGCATGGGCTTTTGCGGCGTCGGAATCGGCTCCGCCTAGCATTCTGGCCAACTCTTCCTGACGCCCCGGTGTATTTAAAGACTGCCAACGGGTTTGTGTGCTGCCTTTAACCACCTTTTTACTGACAAATAAATGCTGATCGGCGGTGGCTGCGACCTGGGCTAAATGGGTGACGCATAAGGCTTGGCGGCCATCGGCTACTTGTTTCAGTAATTGCCCCACGGCTTTGGCGGTTTCGCCACCCACACCGGCATCCACCTCGTCGAAGATCATTGTTGCTTGGCCAGCTCGATTTTGTGTGGCTACCATTAATGCCAGCGCACAGCGTGATAACTCACCGCCCGAGGCAATTTTACGCAGTGGGCCAGGGCGGCTGCCCGGATTAGCGCTGAATAAATACTCGCAATGATCCATACCCTGGGCGTTGATTTTTTGCTCGGCCACGGGCGTTAGTTCGATGCTGAATTCGGCCTGATTCATACCCAATTTGCGTATCAGTGTTTGCGTGCGTTTTTGTAAGCGTATGGCTTGTTCTTGACGCGCTAAATGGAGTGTGCGGGCATGTTCTAATACCTGTTGCCAGGCTTGCTCCACCACAATAATCTGCTGTTGCCGCTTTTCGTCTAGATGCTCCAGCGTGTCTAAGCGCTCGCGTAGCTGCTCTAGCTTTTGTGGTAATTCCTGGGGGCGGCATTGATGCTTACGCGCCAGCTCGTGTAAACGCGATAAATCTTGATCCATCTCGGCTAGCTGGGCAGGATCTAATTCGAGCTGCTCGCCGAAGTGGCGCAGCAAGCTCAGGCTTTCTTCCACATTGATTTGGGCTTCTTGCAACATCTTGCTGACGTCGGCCAGCTCTGGTGCTAAGCCGGTGACGCCGTGTAGTTGCTGAATGAGGTGGTTTAAATGACGCAGAACCGAGGGCTCTTCGTCGCCATCGAGACGCGCTTCGCTGTCTTGAATGAGGCCCAGCAGCTCGCCCGAGCGGCTCATGCGTTCGTGTTCTTTTACGCTTTGCTCGTAGCGCTGCGCTTTAACTTCCACTTGGCTGAGTTCATCTACCTGAAAGTTCAGCAGCTCCACTTGCTGTGGATCGCCACTGGCCGCGGCATTTAATTCATCTAACAGCCGTTGTTGCTCACGCCATCGCTGGTGGCTGTCTTGCATTTGCTGGCGTAGCTTGAGTTTAACGCCGGACTCATCTAGCAAAGCGAGTTGTGCTTGGGGTTTGAGTAGCTCTTGATGTGCATGCTGACCGTGAATGGCCAGTAACAAGGAGCCCAGCTCGGCCAGCTGTTGCAGCGTTACTGTGCTGCCGTTGATATAAGCCCGTGAGCGTCCATCGGGGGTAATGGTGCGCCGAATAACAAGCTCATCGTCGGCGCATAGTTCTTGCTGTTTCAACCAGCGTGCAGCCTGGGGTGAGCCGCTTAACTCAAAGCAGGCGCTGAGTTCGGCGCGCGCTGCGCCATCACGTACTTGGCTGGAATCGGCCCGAGCACCGCTGAGCAAGCCTAGAGCGTCGAACAAAATTGACTTACCGGCGCCGGTTTCACCACTGATGACGGTAAAGCCCTGGCTTAAATCCAGTTCCAGCTCATCGATGATGGCAAATTCGCTCACGCGCAAAGAGGTCAACATACTGTTAAGAAATACAGTGGAAAGCCGGAAAAGTACCACGAGCCAAGGCTTCGGCCAAGGTTTTTGGTGCTTTTTTCTTGTGACGGCCTGCTAAATTCTGACTTCAGTCAATTCTAAGACAGCGTTGTGTTGAAACTATCGCACCCAACCCCATATCCCTCGGCAGTTCAATCACTGCTATTTAATTGACCTATGGAACGAACGGAGCAACAGGCAGACATGGCCAGTGAACAGCAATCCGACAATGCCAATGCCGCCGAAGCGATTGATGCTGGTGCTGAAGGCATCTTAGAGAATCAGATCAGCGAGCTGGAAGCCGCATTAACCGAAGCCCAAGCCGAAGCCGAGCGTCAACGCGAAAGCGCACTGCGCACCCGCGCTGAGTTTGACAATCTGCAAAAGCGTTTAGAGCGCGACCTAGACAAAAGTCGCCGTTTTGCGCTGGAGAAGATTCTGGGCGATTTGCTGCCGGTCATCGACAGCTTGGGCGCTGCTTTAGGTAGCGAACAAGCCACCCAAGAGCAATTGCGCGAAGGTGCTGAGCTGACCTTAAAAATGATGAGCAAGCTCATCAGCGATCATGGCTTAAAGGAAATTGATCCTTTGCACGAAGCCTTTGATCCGGAGCTGCACCAAGCCATGAGCATGCAACCTTCTGCAGAACATGAGCCCAATACCGTGGTGCAGGTGTTCCAAAAAGGTTATCAATTGCACGAGCGCTTGTTGCGTCCTGCCTTGGTGGTTGTGGCAAAAGCCGCCGATTAATCACCCTGGAATGGCTTGTGGGCTAACTATTGATGCCAGTGTTGGCATTTAAGCCCTTGAACTATCGATGCAATGCTCATACTTGCACTATGCGGCTACGGGCAGAGTCAAAAGCCGCATCTTAGAAGCAAGCACAAACAAGCACTTAATGGTTGCGCAAAGATCAACAACTGAAAAAAGCGTGCCATTAGTACAAAAACGAATTGAAATCTACCCAGCGCAGCCCCAGTTAATTCGCAGCGTTGAGTTTGAACCCCGGTAGGGGAGCGGAGAAAGAAATCATGGGAAAAATTATTGGTATTGACCTGGGTACCACCAACTCGTGTGTTGCCGTGCTGGATGCTGGCAATGCCAAGGTCATCGAAAACTCAGAAGGCGATCGTACGACTCCTTCTATTGTGGCGTTCACCAAAGATGAAGAAATCTTAGTGGGCCAGCCTGCTAAACGCCAAGCGGTGACCAACCCCACTAACACCTTATTCGCTGTCAAGCGTTTAATCGGTCGTAAGTTTACCGATGCCGAGGTTCAAAAAGACATCAACATGGTGCCGTACAGCATCGTGCAAGCCGACAACGGCGATGCGTGGGTTGAAGTCGACGGCAAGAAAATGGCGCCGCCGGAAGTTTCAGCACGCGTGTTGATGAAAATGAAAAAAACCGCCGAGGATTACCTGGGCGAAGAAGTGACCGAAGCGGTGATCACCGTGCCGGCCTACTTCAACGATTCACAACGCCAAGCCACCAAAGATGCCGGTCGCATCGCTGGCTTGGAAGTTAAGCGCATTATCAACGAGCCCACCGCCGCTGCACTGGCTTACGGCTTAGATAAATCGGGTGGCGATCGCAAAATTGCCGTTTACGATTTAGGTGGTGGTACTTTTGATATCTCCATCATTGAAATTGCCGAGGTTGATGGCGACAAGCAATTTGAGGTGCTAGCCACCAATGGCGACACCTTCTTAGGTGGTGAAGATTTCGATTTGCGCTTGATTGATTACTTGATTGAAGAATTCAAGAAAGACCAAGGTGTAGATCTGCGTAACGATCCTTTGGCCATGCAACGCCTGAAAGAAGGTGCCGAGCGTGCCAAGATCGAGCTGAGCTCAGCGCAGCAAACCGAGGTGAATCTGCCGTATATCACCGCCGATCAAACCGGTCCTAAGCACTTAAACATCAAACTGACCCGCGCCAAGCTGGAGTCTTTGGTGGAAGAGCTGGTGAAACGCACCTTAGTACCTTGCCGTACTGCCATTAACGATGCGGGCCTGAAAGTCAGTGATATCGACGAAGTGATCCTGGTGGGCGGTCAAACCCGTATGCCTCAGGTGCAAGTATCGGTTTCTGAATTCTTCGGTAAAGAGCCGCGTAAAGATGTGAACCCCGACGAAGCTGTGGCCATTGGTGCTGCGGTTCAAGCCGGTGTTCTGGCTGGTGATGTCAAAGACGTTCTGCTGTTAGACGTAACACCGCTGTCTCTGGGTATCGAAACCCTGGGTGGTGTTATGACCAAGCTGATCGAGAAAAACACCACCATTCCGACCAAAGCCGCACAAATTTTCTCTACCGCCGACGATAACCAATCGGCTGTGACGGTTCATGTGCTGCAAGGTGAGCGTGAGCAAGCGGGCGCGAATAAATCGTTAGGTCGTTTTGACCTGACGGGTATCGAAGCTGCACCGCGCGGCATGCCGCAAATTGAGGTGACTTTCGATATCGATGCCAACGGTATCTTGCACGTTTCGGCGAAAGACAAGAAAACCGGCAAAGAGCAACGTATCGAAATTCAAGCCTCTAGCGGCCTGAGCGATGAAGAAGTCGAGCGCATGGTAAACGACGCTGAAGCGCACAAAGAGGAAGATCGCAAATTCCAAGAGATGGTCAGCGCGCGTAACCAAGCCGAACAAATGATCTACGCCACGCGTAAAGCGCTGGAAGATCATGGTTCTGAAATCGACGACGCCACCAAAGCTCAGGTAGAAGAAGGCATTGCTAAGCTGGAAACTGCGGCGAAAGGCGAAGATAAAGAAGCCATCGATACGGCAGTCAATGAGCTGCAACAAGCGGCGCAAGCCTTGTATCAAAAAGCGGCTGAATCTGCCCAAGGCCAAGCGCCTGAGGCCGATGCAGGCGCCGGTGCGCAGCCCAGCGCCGACGACGATGTTGTCGATGCTGAGTTCACCGAAGTCAAAGAAAACGACAAGTCTTAAGTAAGGCTTAGTTTGGCTCCAGTCTTCACTGTGAGCTTAAGCTGTTGTCGTTAACAAAAAGCCCGGCTTATGCCGGGTTTTTTGTGTCTGCAATTTATGTGTAATTGATGGCCTAAAAAGATGGCTTAAAAAACGCGAATGTACTTGTTGTTATCGGCTTTATTTTTTCTTCACAGTTAATTTTTCAGGATGAGGGCAGGGAGGCGGTGATGATGCGGGCGCTTAGTCGGTGAGGTTTGGGTGTCTTAAAGCCAGCTTTAAAGCCTGAGTTTTCGTGATTGAGGTCAAGATGCCTTTTTTATATTGGAAAATAATAATCGTTATCGTTACTATTTGTGCCGCTGTTACCCAACGGAATGTTATTAGGGGATTCTTATGAAAAGGGCCTTAACCTGCAAACTCTTATTACTGGGCGCACTGGCTTGCAGCATGGCAGCCACCGCTCAAGAAGAAGACGCGATGCAGGAGGAAGAAGCTGATCCCGCTGAGATTGCCATCGGCGAGCGTTTATTCTTAGAAACACGATTTGCTCAATATGTCGCCAAGCATGGAAAAGGTGGAGATCCGGTGGTGGCGTTAACGGAAACCCTGGGCGACCCACTGGCAGGGCCCTTTGCCGGGCAAAGCGTTAACTGCGCTTCATGCCACTTGGTGGATCAACAATTGGAAACACCAGGCGGGGGTATGCGCACCTATTCCGACTACGCCCGCCGTAGCCCGGTGCCCGCGCGTGAAGACGGCATGACCCACGCGGTACGTAACAGCCAACAACTGGTGAACAATAGCGCGCCACGTGAAGTGGGTTTGAGTTTTCACCACGATGGCGAGTTCGCCACCTTGCAGCAATTGGTGGAAGACACCCTCTCTGGGCGAAATTATGGTTGGTTGCCCGGCGAACGTGCTCAGGCCGTTCAACAAGTGGCCAAAATTGTACGAACTGACGATGGCCAAGGTGATTTAGCGCAGGAGTTTGGTGGTGCTTATATGTCGGTGTTTAAAGCCACCGATACCAGCATTCCTGAAACGT
>JAKSCJ010000106.1 GCA_022360675.1 Lysobacterales bacterium | reverse complement strand
AGCGTCACAATCAGCATCACACTGCCAAAAATGACCTGTAGTGCGACCACTGTGGTGCCCATGACATTGGCTTTTTGCTCTTCGCTGAAGCTGGAGTCGTAATAGCGCAATGCGTCGATGGTGGTCAGGCTTTGGGTATCGACCTGATGCACCATGAACATGCTCATCAGGCTGATGGTGATCACAATGGCCGACAAGACCAAGGGTGCCCACACAAAGCCGATACGGTTTTCCCACATTTCGCGTTGCATCAAGACCCATAAACGCAGCAGCCAAGGTTTATAACCGACTGGCGTGTTGGATTCGGGGTTGGAGGCTTCCATTACCGTGCTCATGCGCGACTCCCCTGCATAAAGGCAACAAATAAATCGGCAATGCTGGGCGAGTGGATTTCACCCAGGGCTTCGAGCTCTTCACGCGAACGATTACCGAATAAAAAGACATGGCGGCCCAGCAGGCTGCGCTCCGACATAGGGCCCAGTTGGCGGGCACGCTCGGCATTCTCGCTGCTCACCGCCACTTCAAAGTAATGCTCGTGAACCTCGTCCATGCTTTCGTTTAAGGCTAAGCGGCCATTTTTCACGAAAATTACGTCGGTGAGGATGTGTTCGATTTCTTCCACTTGGTGGGTGGTCACGATAATGGTGCGATCTTCGCCGAAGTAGTCGTTTAACAGCTGGCTGTAGAACTGTTTGCGGTAAAGAATATCCAAACCCAAAGTGGGCTCGTCGAGAACCAAGACTTTGGCATCGATGGCCATGATGAGCGCTAGGTGCAGCTGCACAATCATGCCTTTAGATAAGCTTTTGACGCGATCGGTCAGTTTAACGTTGGTGAGCTTAAGCAGCTCTAAGCAACGTTCGGTTGAAAAACGTGGGTGGCTGGCGGCGGTCAGTTTGATGAGTTGATCGGCGCGGATCCAGCGTGGTAACACGGCTACATCGGCAATGTAGGTCACGTGTTCCATTAACTGATTGCGTTGTTTTTGCGGGTGTAACCCCAGTACTTCCAGCTCCCCCTGGAAGGTGGTCATGCCTAAAATTGCTTTTAAGCAAGTGGTTTTACCGGCACCGTTGGGGCCAATCAAACCGACAATACGGCCGGCAGGAATCGATAAATTCACATCAGCTAAGGCCACTTTCTTGCCATAGCTCTTGCCCAAATTGCGGGCGCGAATTAAAGGTTTGGTATTGGATGTCTCGCTCATGATTTGTGCACTCATGATGATCCTCTCCGAAGGTGGGCGAGTCGCCTCAGGTTTGTCGTTATTGTGTGCTGTGGTCGCTGCCATCCAGCGTTTGCAGTAGCTCTTTGGGCTCTAGCCCTAAGCGCTGCATTTGGCTGAGGATTTTGGGCCAGTCTTGCGCTAAGAAGCGCTCACGCTCGCGCGTCAACAAAATCTTGCGTGCGCCGTCGCGTACATACATGCCCACACCGCGCCGCTTTTCGACCAGATCTTCATCCACTAGCAGCTGGTAAGCGCGCGATACCGTAATGGGGTTGAGCTGTAGTTCAACAGCCAGATTTCGCACCGATGGCAGGGCATCGCCCTCCTGCAAACTGCCGTCCAGGATGCGAGCTACGGTGAGCTCACGCAGTTGCAGGTAAATGGGCTGGGTATCGTCCCAGCGTTCATTATTAGCCAAGGTGCTCAATGGCCGCCGGCTCGCATCAACAACAGCACACCGATATCTAATAGCGCGTTGCTGCCTTCCTGGACTGCAGCGGTGGCCATTTCTTCTTGCTGTGCTGCCACAGCGGTGGCGGTGCTGTGAACATTTTGCGAATTCATACCCCAGGCGCTTAATGCCATCAGGCCGGCCACCATGGCCAAGCGATGAGGAATGTGTACTGTTTTATGACGCGTTGTTCGTAACATGACGAAAACTCCAGTGTGGTATCGTCTAGGTGTAGTACAAGACTACAACACCATAACTCTGCGTGCAATAGCTACGTGTGATTTTATTGAGGGAAAATGCTGCTGAGTATTATTTAATTCATTAAAAACATAATCTTACGGAACTTATGTGGATGGGATGGAAGCGTAAGAAATGACGGCTGAGGTGTTTGGAGGGTGTGTTAGTGGTGTATTACACAGGTGGAAAAAGTGCGGCTGTAGTGACTAGGTAATACACCTAGTGGGCGCGTAGGGCGGTGGGATGATCTGAGGATGGCCCGATGCAAGGGCTGCATCGGGCGCGAATTTTTCCTGGAGCGTTGCTTACTTGTTGTTGTTCAACAACAGTAAAACCCCGATATCCAACAGGCCTTGTCCGCCTTCTTGCACCGCAGCGGTGCT
>JAKSCJ010000118.1 GCA_022360675.1 Lysobacterales bacterium | reverse complement strand
CTCGGTGCTGCCACCGCCAATATCGATGACCAAGCGTTGGTCTTCGGTGTGGGGCAGGGTGCTGTGCACACCGGTGTAAATGAGCCGTGCTTCCTCGCGGGCACCGATGATCTCGATGGGCCCGCCTAAGGCTTTTTCAGCATCACGCAAGAACGAGCCGGGATGTTGTAGGCGACGGAACGTTTGTGTGCCCACGGCACGGATGTTGTCGCGCGGCACATTGTGCAGGCGGTCGCCAAAGCGAGCCAGGCAATCTAAGGCATTTTGGCGTACCTGTTCATCCAGGCTGCCGTGTTCGTCGAGCCCGGCGGCCAGACGTACCATTTCACGAATTCTGTCGATGATTCGCACCTCGCCATGTTCCAGGCGGGCGACGAGCATATGAAAGCTATTGCTGCCCAAATCTACTGCGGCCAGCATACGCCGATCAGGCATAAGACGAAGACTCCCAGGCGACGCTTTCTAAAAGCTTGGCCTGACTACTGCTGCCATCGTTGGCTTGTAAACGTCGATAACTGCCGTCGCCTTGGAGCAGCCAGGCCTGGGAATTATCTTCCAATGCCAGCTGAATTGACTCGCGATAAACCCGTTTCAGGTTATCGGCACGGAGTACCGGGGCGCAGCTTTCCACACGGTGGAAAAGGTTACGTTCCATCCAATCGGCACTGGAGAGATACAGCTCAGCATCACCATCATTATGAAAGTAGTAGATGCGGCTGTGTTCCAGAAAACGTCCCATAATAGAACGAACTTCGATATTTTCCGAGAGGCCCGGCACGCCAGGGCGTAAACAACAGATGCCACGAATCACCAAACGCACCTCTACACCAGCCTGTGAGGCCTGATACAGCGCGCGGATGATTTTCTCCTCGGTGAGGGAATTCATCTTGGCATGTACCTTAGCGGGCTTGCCCTGCTTGGCGAATTCGATCTCGCGTTGGATTTTGTCGATCATGGCCTGATGCAGGGTAAAGGGCGAGTGCAGCAGGTGTTCCAGCTTTAACACCCGGCCTAAACCGGAGAGCTGTTGAAAGACCCGATGCACGTCTTCAGCAATGACTTGGTTCGCGCTGAGCATGCACCAGTCGGTGTAGGCTTTGGCGGTGCCCTGGTGGTAGTTACCGGTGCCCAAATGCACATAGCGGCGCAAACCATTGCGCTCACGACGCACCACCAGCAGCATTTTGGCGTGGGTTTTATGCCCCACAATGCCGTACACCACCTGTACACCGGCTTCCTGCAGGCGAGTGGCCAGGGAAATATTGGCCTGTTCGTCGAAGCGCGCACGCAATTCCACCACCACGGTGACATCTTTGCCAGAGCGTGCCGCATCGATCAGCAGCTGCACTAAGACCGAATCGGAGCCGGTGCGATACAGGGTTTGCTTAATGGCTAAAACATTCGGATCGTGGGCGGCTTGGCGCAGTAACTCCACCACCGGCATAAAGCTATCGTAAGGATGATGTAGCACGTAATCGCGCTTGGCGATGGCGCTGAAAATGCTCTCGTTGGTATTTAAACCGGCAGGAATGGCCGGTTGAAATTTACGATACTTCAACGAGCGCCGTTGAATCAGGCTGTAAATTGAGCTTAAGCGGTTTAAATTCACCGGGCCGTCGCAGCGATACACATCGGCCCGGGTTAAACCAAACTTACTGGTTAAAAATAATTCCACATCGGCCGGGCAATCGCGGATGATTTCCAGCCGCACCGGCTCGGCGAAGCCGCGCTCCATGAGTTCGCCTTCCAGCGCGCGGGCTAAATCTTCCACTTCTTCTTCGTCCACAAATAACTCGCTATTGCGCGTTACGCGGAACTGGTAACAGCCTTTCACGGCCATGCCGGGGAAGAGTTCATCCACAAAGGCCTGGATCACATCCGATAAAAACACGAATTGATAATCGGCCTCGGCGTGGCTGGCGGGAATTTGAATAACGCGTGGCAAAGAACGCGGCGCACGCACCAAGGCCATGTCGGGTTCGCGGCCAAAGGCATCGGTGCCGTCTAAATCTACTGCAAAGTTCAGGCTTTTATTTAAGATACGCGGGAAAGGATGCACCGGATCCAAACCCAAAGGGCTGAGCACTGGCATGATTTCTTTTTGGAAATGCTGATACAGCCAGCGCTTTTGCTTGGTGCTCCATTGCTCGCGAGTACTGATAAGGATATTTTCTTTGGCTAAAGCCGGTAGTAATTCCTGATTAAAGACTTGGTACTGAGCTTCTACTAAGTCTTCCACCGATTGACGAATAGCGCTTAAGGCTTCTTCCGGCGTACGGCCATCGGCACCGGGGGCGTTAACACCGTGCTCCATGCGTTGGCGCACGGCGGCCACACGCACTTCGTAGAACTCATCGAGATTCGAGCATGAGATACACAAGAAACGCGCTCGTTCCAAGAGTGGAATATTGTGATCTTGGCTCAGCTCCAACACCCGCCGGTTAAAGGCAATCAGGCTAAGCTCGCGATTGAGCAGCTCCGATTGCTCGTGGGCAGCTTTTTCATGCGCGTCGTTGGACGCTGCGGCATGGTGATCGAGTGAACGGGTATTGCTGGCCATAAGTGCTCGTGATGTCGTCTTTATTAAGATGAAAAATAAACTCCACTACCTTTACTTATGATACTGGAAGTTCTCCGTATCAGCAGGGGAGCTGGGTGGTGTCAAGCGCCCAGCGAAGCCCTGGGCGCGATCAATACTAAAAAACGTGGCCTGCTGGCCACGGCCAGGCGCGGGAGTGTTTAGTGTGTACTGGCGGGTAGTGCTGCTGTTTGCGTGTCGTCTATGAGGCGGTTTTTAGGAAAAAGACAGATGAAGGTGCTGCCATCACCCACTTGGCTGGTGATCTCCAGCTCGGCATCGTGGGCGTTTAAAACGTGCTTGACGATCGACAAACCCAAACCTGAGCCACCGCTGCTGCGCGAGCGATCTTTGGCGACTCGATAAAAACGCTCGGTCAGGCGTGGGATATCTTTGCTGGGAATGCCAATGCCGCTATCGCAAACGCATAATTCGCCGCCGCGTTCGGTCACCTGCCAACGTAGCTCGATGGTGCCGCCATCGGGCGTGTAACGCACGGCATTGGTGATGAGATTGGTAAAGGCGCTTTCCAGATCTTTACTGGCACCAAATAAGCCGACATCGCTATCAATATGGAAGGTAATCAGGTGCCGGCCATCGCTGAGCGATTCAGCCTGTTCTTTTAGTTGATACAGCAGCGCGTGCATTTCTACCTGTTCTTCGCGCCCTTCAATATGCTGGGTTTGCAAACGCGAGATTTCGATAAGGTCGTCGATCAGGCTCTGCATTAAATGGGTTTGCCCGCGCATCCGATCCAAAATCATGGCCAGCTCGGGATTGGCATCGTAATCCAGAGTTTCCAGATAACCCATCAACACAGTTAACGGTGTGCGTAACTCGTGGGAAACATTGGCGACGAAGTCGCGGCGCATGGTTTCTACCGCATGTAGCTCGGTGATATCACGGAAAATCAGCAGCACGCGACCGCTTTCCATGGGCGAGCGGCTGACCTGAAAAATGGTGTCTTCTTGAATGGGCGAAACCACTTCGACCTGGGCGGCGTCGTTGCTGTCGTGCAGCCAGTCGGTGAAATCGGGCTGGCGAATGAGGTTTTGCACCACTTGTCCGCGATCGCTGCTGGTGCGCAAGCCCAGCTGCGCCACCGCTGCATCGTTGTACCACAACAAAACATGGTTGGCGTCTACCAACATCACCGGCTCAGGAAAGGTGTTGGTGGCGGTGCGGAATTCGTCTAGTCCTGTCCTTAGGATGTTAATTTCCTTCTCCGTTTGCTTTTGCATACGAAACAACCGATCGAACACGGCACGCCATAAACCCATAGTGCGAGGAGGATGGCGGCGCGTTTGGCGTAACCAAAGATCTAACTGAAGTGTTTGATACAAATACCAAAGCAGCCAGGGCAACATGCTAAGCACAAGGGCCCAAGCCAGCTGGCCGCTAAGCCAACCCAACAGGCTGCCGGCGCCAAGGCTGAGCCCGAGATTAATAAGATGGCGCAGAGCAGCTGGAGTCACGGTAATCTACACTTTAGTTTGTGAAGACAAAACATAGGCTGTGATCATAACCCAGTGGTACGCGGTAGGCGCTTACTCATTGGCAATAATGATCGCTGAGACTTTAAGTAGAACACCACGCGGCCTTGATGTGGCCGCATGGCAGAGACGATTGGCTTAGGCGCTGTTTCCTGGCGCACTAAAACGGTAACCGTGGCCACGGATCGTGTGGACAAAGTGATCCATCCCATGGGGTTCTAGCGCTTTGCGCAGGCGGCGAATATGTACATCCACCGTGCGTTCTTCAACGTAAACATTGGCACCCCACACGTTATCGAGTAACTGCGAGCGGCTATACGCTTTACCGCTGTGGGTCATGAAAAACTCCAGCAAGCGGTATTCCGTGGGGCCAATGCGAACCGGCTCATCGTTAGCCAATACCTGATGGCTTTGGCTGTCGATGGTGAGTCCATCTAACGAGATCTTGCCGTTTTCGTCCATCGGGCTGGTGCGGCGCAGAACCGCGCGCACACGTGCCACCAGCTCGCGGGGTGAGAAAGGCTTGATGACGTAATCATCCACGCCCGAATCCAAACCGTGCACGCGGTCGTCTTCGGTGGTGCGGGCGGTCAGCATGATGATGGGAATATCTTTAGTCAGCGCATCGCGGCGTAAGCGGCGCGCCAGCTCCAAGCCGCTGGTACCCGGCATCATCCAGTCGAGCAGGATGATATCGGGGCGGCGGTCGGCGATGCTGGTGAGGGCCTCTTCAGCACCGGAGGCGGTGTACGGTTCCATCTGCGCTTTTTTCAGCGCAAATACCAACAAGTCGCGGATTGCCGGTTCGTCGTCTACTACGAGCACAGCAGCTTGCATGCCAAGTCCCCTATCGGATGAGTAAGTCGAATACGCTTTGGTCTGATTACTACCAAACGATGATGTTGAATACATACGGCTAGCTCTCCCAGGGCTTCCCCTGAATGCACATTACGCTGAACCCACTGCCATAGGATTCACGCTTCCAATATTTGATCGCTTGAATAAGAAGACAAGGCTAAACCTGGGTAACTGCTTCAAGCGAATTGAACGCGCGACAACAACGGCAGACAAACAAAATTGTTTTCAACCCTGACTCATTATATTGAGCAAGATGACAGTTGTATTAAATTCCGCCAATTGCGATGACAGCTTTGTCATAAGTTTTGAGAATTTACTGATATTGAAGCGCTTAGCGCTTCAATGCCGCCATTCAAAATCGCCATTCTGAAGCCGTAGCTCAAAACCGCCTTTAAAAACTGTCTCTTACAAACCTGTCGAAAGCGTTTAAAGGGTAGCCGCGAAAGTGAGGTGGTGCTGTGGCCAGCAACGGTGAAGCCCGCCCAATAGCGTGGCCTCACCTGTGCTTGTTTGCGGATGTGCTTGGTCTGTGGATACTTACTGCTTTGGCTAAGATCAACTTTGTTGCCGCTGATACTGGGCTAATTCCACTTTCATTTGTGATAAGCGCGATGAAATCCGAGCGCGCTGGTAGTAGTCCAGATCGTCGCGCTTGCTCAGTTTCTCTAACTGATAAATGGCGCTGCCGATGGCACCTTTTAAATAATAAGCCTCGGCAATGGCTTCACTGGCGCGGATTTCGTCGCCCGCTTGGTCGTAAGCGCGGGCGAACTGCTCATAAATTTGCGGGTGGCCGCCCACGTTTACTAAATACTGTTTCAGCAAATCGCTGGCGATGAGTGCGTTTTGGGTATCGTCGGTGGTGAGTAGGGCATCGCTGTAGTGCAAGGTCACAGCGGTGTTACCCGGAAACTGGTAATTCAGATGCTCCAGGCGCTGTAAAGCAGCCGGGGTATCGCCTTGTTGCATATCGATATCAGCTTTTTGCAGCTGGTAAATCAAACGGCGTGGGTCATTGGCCATCAGGCGGTCAATAATGGCTTCGGCCTTGTCCAATTCGCCCGTACGTGCCAGCGCGATGCTCATGCCGTATTCGTTGGCCTCGGGAAACGGGCCTTTGTCGCGCTCCATGCTGGACTTAAACATGTGCATGGCTTCTTCGGGTTTGTCGTCCAGCAGCGCCCGTAAACGCGCTTGGATGAGGAAGAAATCGATACTTTCAACAAAATCGGAGGGCGGTAAATTAGCGGCGCGGTTTTGGCCTCGGCAATACGTGTGGTGGTAATGGGGTGAGTTCGTTGGTACTCGGGCACACGGCTCGCTAAACCACGGCTCACACGACCTAATTTGCCAAAGAATCCGGCCATGCCTGAAGGATCGTAGCCGGATGCCGCCAAAATACCGATGCCGATGCGGTCGGCCTCGTATTCATTTTGGCGGGTGAAATTAATTTGTGATTGAATCGACGCCGCCTGAGTGCCGATGACGGCGGCCTGGGCCGCTTCGCCGCTGCCACCGGAAGCCAGAATCAGGCCAAGCATGGTGAGCAGCAACGGAATCGATAAATTCCGTGCGGCTTCAAAAGCGCGTGCAGTATGTTGCTGGGTGATATGGGCAATCTCGTGGCCCAGCACGCCGGCCACTTCGCTTTCGTTATCGGCTTCAAGAATTAAGCCTGAATGCAAGGCAATAACCCCGCCCGGTGCGGCGAAGGCGTTAATATTGGGTTGATCTAATACGACAAAATAATAGCGGCGTGAGGCGTCATCGCTGTGGGAGGCTAAACGAAAACCCATATCGGAGAAAAAAGCGCTGATTTGCGGATCTTCAATCAGCACACCGGCTTCGCGCATTTGATGAATCAAAGAGCGAGCATAGGCACGTTCGACCTGGAGCGGAATGATGCTACCGGCGGTGGCACCTAAATCGGGTAGTTGCAAGCGGTCGCTTTGCGCCCACAACGGCAAGGGCAGGCCAATCAAAAAGGCCAACACCAGGGCAAGTAAACGGTGGGCTATCGAAAAGGATCGCACGATATTAGTGTCCTCGATGACAGATACTACAAATGACCGGACCCAGCGCAGACAGTTTCACTCACTTGATCACTGTCATTATATAAGGATACGAAATCGAATTCTTACATCGTACCCCAATAGGGCTGGGTAAAATGTAAATCACAGGTAAAATAGTGCCTTATTGTCAATGGACTGGGTCAATGAACTGGGTCAGTGAACTGGTTTAAGTTGTTAACGCTCGATTCGTTAACGCCCGATTTTCAAGCGCGCAGTGAGTCCTGCCAGGTAAGCCCCTGCTATGAGTACAGTTTTTCAAGTAAACGCCGCGCCAAGCAGCGCGCTCGCGCACCGCGCCTGGTCTGAGGCCAGTGCGGCATTGGCGCAAGATCCCCACAGTGTGGCGGCTGTGTTTTTTTATTTCGATGGCGTGGCCCATGCGCAAGCGTTAGGCGAATTTGCCGAGCAACATCGCCAGTGGGCGGCCTTAGCGGCGCAGTTCCAACTGCCATTGTTGATTTGCCAAACGGCTTGGCAGCGGCGCTTTCAGCAATTACCGGGGGCGGCGTTTCGGCTCAGTAGTTTGACCGACTGGATGCTGTGGATCGAAAAAACCAACGCAGTGAAATGCTTTGGCGGAGGTGCGGCTTCATGCAACGACTAGGCGTTTATGTGGCAGCTTACGACCCACGCACCGCCCAGGAAACCGTGGATTTGGCCCTGGCGGCAGGTTTGTTAGAAATTGAAGTATGGGTGTTTATCGATACCCACGCGCTGGCGCATTTAAACCCAGCCGATGCCGATACGGAAGGTCGTTGGCGCACTTTATTAGATTTCTGCCCGGCGCGCGTACTGATTCAGCAGGAAGCCGATGCTACGGCCAGCGCCAGCTATCGCATTTCAGCAGAGCCCATCGAGGCCGAGCAATGGCAGGCGCTACAACAGCAATGCGACCGCATGTTGTTGGGATAACAACGAGTGATAAGAAACAATGCAATTGGATGACGACGGTTTTCTGAAAAACAGCGCCGACTGGAACGAAGCACTGGCTGAACGCCTGGCTCAGGAAGACAATTTCGAGCTGAGCGCTGAGCATTGGTTGTTAGTGCGGCTGGCGCGTGAATATTACAGCGAGTATCATGTAGCGCCCGGAATGCGCATCCTGGTGGCTCTGTTGCGCAATCATTACCGCGATCAAGCACAAGCTGACACCGCTTCAACGGCGAATGAAACCGCGCCTGTGAAAGTGGATAGTCGCTATTTATATCGCTTGTTCAGCGAGAGTCCGGGGCGACAGGTATGCCGCTATGCAGGCCTTCCGAAACCGGTTTCGTGTATTTAAATCCGCGCCCTTATATCCACCAGCGGCTCGGCTTATCGCTCAATTAACGCCTCGTTTTATCCATGGGGGTGGACGAAACTAGGTTTGAGCCGGCTAAGCGGCAGCTTATTGAATTAGTGAAGATTCATACCTTTGTCTAATCAATATTCCCGATAAACACCATCTTAAAACGATAAAATACGAGACGGCAGCATGAACTCGCCTGCAGGGACGAAGCGCTGCTGCTGCCTTTTGAATTAGCTTCATCATCATGCACCGGCGCTGTGGCCGGTGTTTGTGTGAGGCGCATTTACATCTGTTCAACCAAGAGGATCTGCCCGAATGAGCAAAGTCGTCATGTATTCCAAGGGTTACTGCCCTTACTGTCATGCAGCCAAAGAATTGCTGGATAGCAAAGCGGTGGCGTATGAAGTGATCGCCATTGATGGCGATGAGAACTTACGTGCCGAAATGATGCAACGCTCCGGGCGCCACACCGTGCCGCAAATTTTCATCGGCGATCATCATGTGGGGGGATTTGATGATCTGTCCGCTGCTAACCGCAGTGGTGAACTGGACCGTTTACTAACAGCTTAATTTAAGGCTTTGCTAAGGCTTAATGAACGCTGTTGATTCCCAGCCTCATTGAACTGGAACTTCCTGCCATAGACTTTGAAAGAGAAGACGAATGACTAAGATCACTGTAATCCGCGGCGATGGTATTGGCCCGGAAATCGTTGACGCCACGCTGCGGGTACTGGATGCTTTAGATGCAGGTTTGGAATACGACTTTGCTGAGGCGGGTTTGGCTGCTCAGGAAAGTTGTGGCGAGCTGCTGCCGCAAGACACCCTGGACAAAATTGCCGCCAATAAAGTCTTGCTGAAAGGCCCATTAACCACACCTGTGGGCGGCGGTTTTCGTTCCCTGAACGTGGAATTACGTAAGCGTTTTGATCTGTATGCCAATGTGCGTCCCGCATTGAGCATTCCGGGCACCCGTTCACGTTACGAAGATATCGATGTAATCACCGTGCGTGAAAACACCGAAGGTGCCTATCTGGCCGAAGGTTCGCTGGTGAGCGAAGACGGTCAGCGTGCTGAGTCCAAAATGGTTGTGACTCGCGCTGGTTGCGAACGTATTGTTCGTCACGCCTTTGAACTGGCACAACGTGTGGGTCGTAAGCGCGTTGTAGCGGTTCACAAAGCCAATATCTTGAAAGCCGTTTCTGGCATGTTCTTAGATGTGGCCCGTGAAGTGGCTAAAGACTACCCGGATATCGAATTCGGCGACATGATCGTCGATAATTGCTGTATGCAGCTGGTGATGAATCCGTGGCAGTTCGACGTGATGGTCACCACCAACCTGTTTGGCGACATTTTGTCTGACCTGTGCGCGGGCTTAGTGGGCGGCTTAGGTTTGGCACCGGGTGCCAACATTGGTGAAAAAGCAGCCATGTTCGAAGCGGTGCACGGCTCAGCGCCCGATATCGCGGGCAAAGGCGTGGCTAACCCCTGTGCCGTGTTGTTGGCCGCTGCCATGATGCTGGATCACCTGGGTATGCACGAAAAAGGTGAGAAAATCCGTGTGGCCATTCGTACCACACTGACTGAAGGCGATCGTCTGACTCCGGATTTGGGCGGTAGCTCAAACACTGGTGAGCTGACCGACGCGATTATCAGCCGCCTGTAATCACAGTTTAGGCTGATACCAGGCCTCTATTGGCGTGGGCCTTAATGGTCATTCATGCTAATGACCATTACTGACGTAGCCATTAAAAAAGGCGGGTGCTGTTACAGGCCCGCCTTTTTCTTGGCTGGATGTTTTACAGAACTTAAGGCAGGTAGCGCAGCTCGCTGCATAGGCTCGCGCGGGCTAAAGGCAAGCGTTGGTGCAGGTGATCCAGAGCTTGCTCCACGGCGCTGGCTAAGGCTTTGCCATGGGCTAAACCCGCGCAAATGCTGGCGGCGGTGGCGCAGCCCGTGCCGTGGAACTCTCCTTTTAAACGAGGGAATCGAAAGTGAAACTCACCCTCGGTGCTGAGTAATACATCGTCGATGGTGTCGTTTTTACCGTGGCCATCTTTGAGCAAAACAGCAGGGCAGCCACGCGCCATTAAAGCTTCAGCGGCACGCCGTTTTTCGTGGGCATTATCCACGGGCATTCCAGTGAGTGCGGCCAGCTCGGGCACATTGGGCGTCAGCAAGCTGGCTTGTGGCAATAGTTGTTCCAGCAAACATTGAGTGGCATCTTGCTGTAGTAGCGATGCGCCACTGGTTGCCACCATGACAGGATCTAAAACCAATGGTATGGGCGCTAGCCCGCGTTGTTGTCGCTTGGCATTGGCCTGCTGCCAGCTTTTTGCCACTGCCGCGATAATATCGCTATTACCCAGCATGCCGGTTTTCGCGGCGGCCACAGGCATGCCGGTCAGCACACTTTGTAGTTGGGCGCGCACCATCTCGGCCGAGAGTAATTCCACCGCCTGCACACCGGCCCCATTTTGAGCGGTGATGGCCGTTATGACCGTAGTGCCAAATACGCCAAAGTGTTGAAAATGGCGTAAATCTGCTTGAATACCCGCACCTCCAGAGGCATCTGAACCTGCAATGGTTAATGCCACTGGGCTATGAAAGCTGTTTTCCGCTGTGCTGTTGCTTGGGTGCATTGCCTACTCTTTTGGGTCTTTGTGGTGATTTTGCCACATATCGCTTAAAGTCACACAAATGTCATACTTTCCAGCGTTTTAGCGGCTTTTACGGCGAGTTTTCAGGTGCAGGGATTGACTTCATGTTGCTTTCTTGCCATAGTTCGCTTTAACAACGAATTCACAAAAATCACGGGGGTTAACCGTTTGGCTACTGCCAAACCCTTTCAGCAGACCAAAACCCTGCACCCAATGGGGTGGCTAGCTCTGGTCTTATTGGTGAGTTGCACCACTACTGCCCATGCGGGTGAGTGGGGCGGCTGGCGTAATTATTTGGCGCAAGAACTGACGCCAGAGTATGCCCGTGCTGAAGTGGTCAGTTCGACCCCGATTAATAATCACTGGACCCATCAAGCCAGTGAAGCATTACTGCCTGACTTTGCCGACGAGCTGCTCAGCGACGAACCACGTCCTAGCACGCACCTCACATTGTCGCGTGAGCGCAGTACCTCATCTTTCTTCAGTACGCCACAGCAGCAACGTCAAGGTGGCACGGGTTTGCTACGCGAACGTTCGCTGCAACGCGAGTTTATCTCGCCTGGGGTTACCCAGCAGCTCGACGACGGCACCTTTTTGAACATGTCATTGATTTTGGCCAGCCAACAATACGGCGCGGCTAATCTTGGCTATGTGGCGTCGAGTAACCTGAGCCGTGGCAGTTACTATGGTCAAGGTTATGTGGGTGGCCAAGGTTTCTTAGGTGCCGATTCTTACACGCCATACCAAGAGACCGTTCATGGTACGGGTTTGCGCCTGGGTGTAGAAACCAGCGTATTGCCTTGGTTGGCGCTAACCGCCAATTATCAATCACGCATTGATATGGAAGATTTCTCCAGCTTGCAGGGTGTTTACGCCGATGCTGCTGATCTGGATATTCCCGCGCGTATTAGTGCTGGTTTTAATGTATCGCTGTTCGATAATTTCCAATTGGTAGCCACCACCGAGCGGGTAATGTACAGCAGCATTAACGCCTTCCCCAGTAGTCTGCTGCCCCAGCGTTTTCTTTCGCTATTGGGTGACTCCACCAGCCCCGAATTTAACTGGAGCGATTTAACCGTATACCGCTTCGGCTGGGACTGGCGCGTTCACGAGCGTGTGCGCTTAAACTTCTCTTATGCAACGCGTTCCCAGCCTTTACCCAGTTCCAATGTGCTGAGCGAGGCCTTACGTGAAGATTTGGCCCGTAATAGCTTTTTCCTGGGTTTAGATAGCGACTTAGGTCACTTCGGTAGCCTCAGCTTAAATGCAGCCTTTGCCCCGGCCGAGTATGCCTTTGGTGGCAATGTGCTGGGTGTGGTTACCAGCGATTTGGATAAATCGGTGGAAGTGGAAATGCGCTGGCGCCTGAATTATTACTAGACTTTTATTGCCCAGCTTACTCTCGCTTTTTTCTTTTAGGCTTACCTGCCTCATCTCTGATTCGCTCCGAATCAACGACCAAAGCTATTGCTAATTCCTTGTACTGCCTGTGAGTGCGCACGGTCGATTAACAAAGCTATCTTAAGTAGCTTCCTTAAAGTTGCTTTGTTCTACCCCCGGCTTTCTTCTTACTATTCATTTACTGCTTGTTTTGATGGTTAATACTTTGTTGTAAAAAACGCTATTGGTATGAATTATTCAGCATCTATTCGGGTTCATCGTATACAATGCAAAAGGCTTGAAAGCGCACAGTCGTGATGCATGCGATCGAGTGCTTTGATTGGCTTTTTAAGATTAGTACATAGGCAAATAACCCCCATGGTTGATCTGGTTAAGAATTGGTTCCGACGAAACTTCGATAACCCCGAGGTGGTTATTCTGGGTGCCGTTCTCGCTGGCTCGGTATTG
>JAKSCJ010000457.1 GCA_022360675.1 Lysobacterales bacterium | reverse complement strand
GGTGGCCGTTTAGAGCTGCGCAGTAATTGGCGCCTTTATGTGGAAGAGTTTCATCAGGCACTTCGCTTTTACGAGATTGAAGCGACACCGGCCGAATCCTTCACACCCACCACCTTAATCACGCCCTTCGAACGCAAGTACACCGAGCGCGGCGAGCCTTTGTATCGTTTAACGGCCGCATTACCCACGGATTTTCAGCATGAATGAAATGGCGCGTTGATGCGCTGAAGCCTTACTGTATCGGTTGTTACTTAGTCCAAATATCAACACTTTAGTGGTGCTTTGTTCTTATTTAGCTTTTTCGGCACTGTTTTGGGGTGAAATCCGGCTTCTTTATTGCTTGAATTAATGTTCAATATTTCTTTGTGCAATGCTATAAATGCAATATAAGTAAAGTATGTATTTCGATTAAGGATTGATCGACAACAATAACGAGATGCGAGGTATGGGATTAATGCTATGTGATGAATATCTCCATCGGCCGCTTGTTGTGCGCATCGTGCATTGTTCATTTCAGTAAAAGGAAGGACCTGTGTCTGAAAATAATATGAGCCGCGCCGAGTTTCTACGTGCCAACCCGCAAGCTAAAGCCTGGGCTAGCCTCATGCGGGCCACCGAGCAACAAGATTTAATGACCCCCGGCCCCTTGCGGCTGGATGCCGGATGCTTCAACGGCCAACGCGCCGTGATTATTGGCTCGGGGGTGTCGGGTTTGGCTACCGCCTATGAGTTACTGAATCAAAACACCGGTATGGAAGTGATTGTGCTGGAGGCCAATAACCGTACCGGTGGCCGCTGTTTAACGCTACGTACCAGCGACACGCTCACCGAAACCACTTCCAGCGAGTTGTTTAACAATACGCCCGGACAAACCCAAACGGTGAGCTTTCAACAACCCGCCACCGATGCTCAACCCTACTTAAATGCGGGGCCGGGGCGAATTCCTTCGAGCCACAAACGCTTGTTGCATTACATGAAGCAGTTCGGCGTGGCCTTGGAAGTGTATGTGATGAACAGCGGTGCCAATTTGGTGCAGCTGGAAAACTCCACTTTTGGCGATGAGCCTTTGGTGTATCGTCGCTTAGAGCACAACACCAACGGTTGGCTGGCGCAGATTAGCTATCAAAACGCCGATGCCTTGGTGGAGAGCAGCTTCCCCGGTTTGGGTGAAAGCGAAAAAGATGACCTGGCAGCCAAACTGCGCTCGCTGATGATCAGCTTCGGTGGCTTGAATGAAGAAGGCTTCTACTGCCCCGAAGCCAATCCCGATGGCCAGGACGAAACTTCGTCGGATCGCGCCGGTTATACCCGTCTACCCGGTGTGGATGCCGGTGTCGTGGCCGGAGCGCTGCCTTGGGATGAAATTCTGAAGTCGGAATTCTGGAGCCGCACTCGTTTCTATCAACCGCGTGACTTCCTCTGGCAACCCACCTTATTCCAACCGGTGGGCGGTATGGATCACGTGCAGCATTCCTTCGCCGAGCAAGTGTGCGCCCTGGGCGGCACGATTCATTTGAATCATCCCGTCACCAAGATCGACTACAACGACAGCACCAATAAATTCGAAATCCATGTGGCGCAAATGGGTACGCCCGATGCGCTGGTGATCGAAGCCGATGTATGCTTCAGCAATGCGGCTATTCCATTCTTGAGCGAGTTATTGTCTGATCGCCTGCAAGGCACCGCCGGACAAGGTTTGGACGACAATTTCCAAGCGGCCTTACAAGCTGTGTACGATGCTCAATTTGTACCCGACGACGGCACCTACAAAGCACGCTTCCAAGCCTGTACCACCAAAGTGGGTTGGCAAGCGCCACGTAACTTGTGGCAGGGCAGTGGTATTCAGGAACAAACCTACACGGTGGTGAATGGTGATGAAGAAGTCACCGTGAACAGCGTGCCCGATTCAGAACAAGGCGTGGTGCCCATCTTCGGCGGTATTTCCTGGACTCATCATCCCATCACCCAGGTGTGGTATCCGTCCACGGCTTATCACGACGAACTCGGTACGCTGACCGGTTGCTATAACTTCTCTGAAAACGCTTGGCGTAACGGCCGCCAACCCATTCAAGATCGCCTGGACGAAGCGCGCCAAGGGGCCCGTGGTTTTGGTGATGCTTTTGCCGATGGCCTGGGTTATGGCGTGGCCATTGCTTGGCAGAATATGGCCTACATCAAAGGCGGTTGGTCGCAATGGCATGTGGTGGGCAATAGCACCGAAGAAGCAGTGGCTTATTTCAACTGCTTAACCCAAGGTTCGGGTGTGGATGGCAGTAATCCTAAGTTCTTCATTGTGGGTGATCAGTTGTCGTCATTGCCGGGTTGGCAGGAAGGTGCGATTGCGGCGGGTTTAAACGCCATTAATCGCTTGTTTAACCCCAGCTTGGCCACCCCGCATTTAGAAGTGCTGCCCGATACCCGATTAATGGTGGAAGGCGTGTAAGACTGCTGTTGGTAGTTTTGACTAGCTTCAATAAAAAAGCCGGCTTCGAGCGTATCGAAGCCGGTTTTTTTTGTTCATGAATCTACAAAGAATTTAGCTTTTGAAGGCATCTACATAGCGATAAGCCAGCTGACGCCAATCTAAAGGCTCGACAAAACGGCGAGCGGCGGCCACCACTTCGTCGTGGCGCTGGCGGTTATCCAGCAGGGTTTCGATGTGATTGCAGATTTCGTCCCAATCATCTTCGATAAAGGCTTCGTTACCGCTGGTGACCGGAATACCCTCGATACCTTTGCTGGTGCTGATCACCGGAATACCGCAGGCGAAGTAATCGATAATCTTCATACGCGTGCCGCCACCTTTCAGCAAGGGCACCACGGCGATATCGGCGGCTTTTAATGCCTCGGCCACGATGGGAATGCTGCCGGTGAAATGGACGTGCTCGTGTACGGGTTCCGGTGGCGGCTTTTTGCCCACGGCCAAGACGCGAATCTTGCGGCCCCGTTGTTCCATACGCGGCAGAATTTCCCGCGCCATCACTTTGATGGCTTCCAGATTGGGCGGGTATTCGTAAGTGCCGTGGTACACCAAAATGCCGGTGTCGTCCGACCAACCTTGTTCTTTGCGAATATCGCGGGCTTGAGCGGCGTCGAAGGTGCTTAAATCCACGCCGTGGGGAATGTAGTGCATCAAGCCCCGATCAACGCCGTCGTTACGCAGGATGCGGCGGTCGTTTTCCGACACACAAATCACGGCATTGGATTGATTACACAAGCCCACTTCCACATCGCGCAGGCGCAGATATTGCTCGTGGGTGAGCGAGGGTTCTTGTTCCTTCAGGCGTTCGTATTCCACATTGTGTTCTACCAACACCACCTTACCGCCGCGCAGGCTGCGGGTAAGAATACAGGGGCGGGCATAGGCGGGGAATTCGGCCTGGTACACATTGGCCTTTAATTTATGGGCCACGTACCAAGTGCGCCAGATGAAGCTGTCGTCGCTTAAGGCCATGTACAAGAACGCATTAGAGCGCGGCACATCGCCACTGAGATGCATCAAGGTGCTGAGATTACGCGGCAGACTAAAGCTGCGCAGCCAGAAGGGAATTTTGCGCTCGGTGAGCTCGCCGTTTTGATAATGCCACCACACATCGCGGCGATCGCTAACAATGCCCACATCGCGTCCGGTTAAGGACAAACCACGCGCAGTTTCGATGATCTTCACCGCGCCGCCGTGATCGGTGGGATACAAGTCCGAGCGGGTCACCATCACCACATTGCCGGGTTCGGCATCGGCCGGAACTTTGGGGAAGCGATTCACCAAGCGTCGCGCCACTTCGCGCAGCATGCGCTTAAACGAAGGACGCTGGTTTTCTTGAACTTGAATCGATAACTCTTGATTACGCGTGCTGAGTTCGCCCACTTTTTGCTGTAAGTCGACCACCTGTTGGTTCAGCTTGGCGTTTTCTTCCTGGGCCTGGGTTTCACCCAAGAAGCGGAAGGCGCCACCGGCTTGTTCGTCTTGTTGGCTGGCGTGATCGGCAGCCAGGCGTTCCAGCAAAGCGCTGAAGGCGGGGGCGTAATGGTGAGTATCGAAGCGTTCGCGGGCCAGGCGCTGGGCGTTTTGGCTCTTTTGCTGCCACTGGGCGGTATCTTGCGTGATGCTGCGCAGTAATTCGGGCAGTTGCTCGGGTGTGTCGATCACCCAACCGGCGTCGTATTCGCGAATTAAATCGGCCTGGGCCAAATAGCTGTTACAGATCATCGGCAGGCCGTGGCGCAGGTAATCCATGGCGCGGAATGACTGACTGAAATAGCGCTCGACGTTTTCGTCGGCCAATTCCACACCAATGTGGGCCTGTTGGCCGAGGAAATCGGTGTAGTCTTGGTACGAGGTCATATCCAGGCGATACACGGCCTCGCTTAATTGCGGCAAATTCAAACGACCATCGGCATGCTGCACAATACGTGGGTAATCGCCGCCAAATTGCATTAAATGCACTTTGCTTACGCTTTGGTCGCCACTGCTCTCGTCATTAATTGCTTGAGCGGTTTCGGCAATGGCGCTTAACCAACGCTGTTGACGACGCCAGGGCCAGTCCACACCACCACCGACGACGACCCAATTCTTCTCGGGCGAACTCGGCGCTGCGGGCAGCGGCGGCTCAGTGGCGATGGGCATGCGCACAATGGGCACGTATTGGCGTAGGTCGATACCCGCCATCAACAAATAGGGCACCAGTAGGTGATCTTGGCGCTCGTTAGCCACGATAAACCCTTGCGCGCGGGCCAGCGCTTCGAGCAGGCGGCGCATTTCGGTGTCGCGGGTTTCGGTGTTTTCGAACAATGCTTCGAGCGGGCGTGGCGCGATGAAATCCACCGCCACCGGAATATTCAACGCCTCCGGCAGATCTTCCAGCAAAGCCCAGTAGCCGGCCACCACCGCCTGGGGCTGGTGTTGCTCGATGAGTGTTGCCAGTTCATCACGGTTTTGATACATGAACTCGCTGGCGGCCACTTCCGATTCGTCGTAGGGGGCGCGCCACACTTGCACCACATCGTGGCCTTGTTGTTGCAAACTCAGGATCAATTGGCGGGCACGAATGGTGTTGCCCCGCACGATCAAGCTGGGGTCAAACGGCGGTTCCAGCGTGATGAACAGTATTTTCATGGGCTTATTTGGCTTTATCTCTGGATAATTGCCGGGGCGTCACTATCTTATGTAGCGGCATCCGTGGGGGATGGCGGTGCCACCGGCACTGGGGCCCGGCCAAGCGGCGGGTCCATTTTGTACGGTTGAGGCGCCGCAGCTTAACACGGATTGACTTAATGAAGCCTGAAATTAACCCGGAAAATCACCCCAATGGCACGCTTCTTAGGCCACTGGCGGTCGGTTTGTCCGAAGCACTGGGATAGCATTCGCGCATGTCTGAAGTCATCCAAGAATCTGAAGTTCGCAATACCGTTGCTGCCTTCGTCGACGCGGCCACCGGATTGGCCATTGGTTTTCATCAAAACGGTATCGACTGTGTGCGGGGCGTGGGTATCGATGGCGCTAATGTGGCGCTGGAAATTCTGCTGCCGTATCCGGTGGCCGATCGCCGCGAGCAACTCAGCCAAGACATCGCCGCCTTTATTAAAGAGCATCTGCCCGCCGTGGAGCAGGTGATGGTGAACCTGAGCTGGCGCGTGCGCACCCACAAAGTGCAAGACAAACAAACGCCCATTCCCGGCATTAAGAACATTATTGTGGTGGGTTCGGGCAAAGGCGGCGTGGGTAAATCCACCGTGACCGCCAACTTGGCCTTGAGCCTGCGCAAACTGGGTGCCAGCGTGGGTGTGTTAGACGCCGATATCCATGGCCCCAGCCAGCCGCGTATGTTCGGTTTAGAGGGCCAGCCCGATATCACGGAAGATAAGAAAATTATTCCCATGGAAAATCACGGTATTAAAGTGATGTCCATCGGTTTATTGCTGGGCGACGATGCGCCAGCCGTGTGGCGCGGCCCCATGGTGAGTTCGGCCTTGCAGCAATTACTGACCCAAACCGATTGGGGCCATCTGGATTATCTGGTGATCGACTTACCGCCCGGCACCGGCGATATCCAATTAACCCTGGCGCAAAAAGTACCGGTGAGCGGTGCGGTGATCGTCACCACACCCCAGGAAGTGGCCTTATTAGATGCCCGCCGCGCCGTGATGATGTTCCGTAAAGTGGGTATCACCACCTTGGGCGTGGTCGAAAACATGAGCACCTTTGCCTGCCCCAAATGCGGCCACGAAGAAGCGATTTTCGATCAAGGTGGTGGCGCGCAAATGGCGAAAGACTACGAACTGCCGCTATTGGGTCAATTGCCCTTGCACAGCAGCATTCGCGCCGGTACCGACGAAGGTCAGCCCAGCGTGGTGGCCGATGCACAATCGGCCCAGTCCCAGCGCTTTATCGAAATCGCCGCGCGTTCTTCGGCCTTGCTCTCACGCCAAGCCTTGGGCGTGCAAAGCACGGGCGTGAAGTTATCGATCAAAAGCTAAGCAAAAGCTCGACCCCGGAGTGCGGTACGCACTGAAATTAAGCGTACCAACTAAAGTAGCTTTGCTATAATTCGGCTCCAAATCTTGAACCCACAGCGGCGCTTGGAAAACAAAGCGCCAAGCGCCGCCGTTATGGGTTCTTTTATTGTTTCAAAGCGCCGTCACGCGCCGGGGAGAGATGTTGTGAGTGTAAAGTCTGATCGTTGGATTCGTCGTATGGCCGAGCAAGAAGGAATGATCGAACCCTTCTGCGCCGATCAAATCCGCTACGCCGACGATGGCTCCCGCATTGTTTCCTACGGCACCTCAAGCTACGGCTACGATGTTCGCTGTGCGGACGAATTTAAAATCTTCACCAACATCAACTCCAGCGTGGTCGATCCTAAAGCCTTCGATGAAGGCAGCTTTGTCGACGTTAAAAGCGATGTGTGCATCATCCCACCCAATTCCTTCTGCCTGGCCCGCACTGTTGAATACTTCCGCATTCCCCGTTCCGTGCTCACCATTTGCCTAGGCAAATCCACCTACGCCCGCTGCGGCATCATCGTTAACGTGACCCCACTCGAACCCGAATGGGAAGGCCACGTGACCTTAGAGTTTTCCAACACCACACCACTCCCCGCCAAAATCTACGCCAACGAAGGCGTTGCCCAATTCCTGTTTTTAGAATCTGACGAAATTTGTGATGTGTCTTATAAAGACCGAGCGGGTAAGTACATGGGGCAGCGGGGGGTTACCTTGCCGAAGACTTGATTTTGAATAAACTATCCCAATATAGCGAGTTGCTCGTTACATTAACCTTTTATTTTAATGTCCAAAGGCAGAATGTGAATCTTTCTGCCCAACATTGAACGAACCTTTCTAACACTGTTTTTTAGTGTTTATCCTTGAAGTTTAATTAGTTAACGTTGTGGTCTCTACCTTTGATTTGACCTCATTCTGTACTGTCTTTCTTCTATGGGTTTTGATGGCTTTTGTTACCAGATAGCACTTCTTCTGTAATGGTTAATTGCCTATCCGGTTATAAGGCTTTTTATGTAAATTTTTCTAAGGACTTTCAATGACTAAGAGATTATATCTTAAGTCTGCATATTCATCTGGGTTTGATTTGCGAACTGTTACGGATTGTATTCTTAAATCGGTTGATTTCAGTCAAGACTGCTTGGAACGGCCCGATATTTGGTTGGTTTTAGGTGGTTCGGTGTTAAATAATCCAGAAAATTTTCTGATGCAATTATTAAAAGAAGCTTTCATGGACT
>JAKSCJ010000499.1 GCA_022360675.1 Lysobacterales bacterium | reverse complement strand
TATACCGTGATGCGTGGCGACACCCTGTATTCCATTGCCTTTCGTTACAACATGGATTGGCGTGAACTGGCCCTGTGGAATCAAATTCGTTCGCCGTATCTGATTCACCCCGGCGATCGCCTACGCTTAACCGCGCCACCGCAAGTGGCGAGTTCAACGAGCCGCAATAGCCGCCCGATCGCTAGCTCGTCAACAAATCGCCCGGCCTCAAATCCGAGTTCCGGTGCGAGTTCGACCGCGAGCCGTTCGACGAGCGGCACGGCTACGTCTTCTACCGGCAGCACAAGTGCCTCGGCCACGCCTGCTAAGCAAACGGTGGTGAAAAAACCGAAGCCCAGCGACAGCGCGCGAGCGCAACCGCCAGCAAGCAAACCTGCGGCCGTTAAAACTTCGCCCCGCAGCAGTGGCAACAAAGCGCCCAGCAGTACAAAGAAACCGGCCGCATCATCAAATAAAGCACCACCTAAAGCCGCGACGAAGAGCAGCGCTGGTATCAGCTGGCGCTGGCCTGCCAACGGCCCGGTATTGCGCAACTTCAAAGCGAATAGTACGGGTCGAGAAGGTTTAGATATCAAAGGTGATCTGGGCGAGGTGGTGCGCGCTGCTGCCGATGGAACCGTGGTATATAGCGGTACCGGGTTAATCGGTTATGGTGAGCTGATTATTATCAAGCACAATGAACGCTTACTGAGTGCCTATGGCTACAACCGCAAGCGCTTAGTGAAAGAAGGCGAAAAAGTGACCGCAGGCCAGGCCATCTCCGAGATGGGGCAAAATTCCTCTGGCCAAGTGGTGTTGCATTTTGAGATTCGGGTTGAGGGTAAAACCCAAAACCCGCGTAATTACCTGCCCAAGCGTTAATTAAATCTCAATAAAAAAGGCAGCCTTAAGCTGCCTTTTTTGTATTCCGAACTTGAAGCGCTAAGCATAAGCCGGGCGGCGAATCGTTATCCTGGGAAAATAATACCGGCTACCACGCGACGATTCTCATGCACACAAATGTTGAACGTGCGACAGGCCGCATCGGTGCTCATGACTTCGACTCCCACGCCTTGGCGTAAGAACGGTAGCAATAGCTGGGTGTCAGGAAAAATCTGCCGGCTGCCGGTACCCAGCACCACCAATTCTGGGTCGTGTTCCAACAAAGGGGCCATGAGCGCTTCGCTTAAATCGCTAGCCTGTTGAACCTCCCACTCGGGAAACAGGGACTCGGGCGTCAAAATAAAGCTAGTGCTTAAGGTGGTTTCACCGACGATAATGTGATCGTCTTGCACCGAGCGAATAAATTGTTGATCGCCGTAGGTTTCTAGATTTAATGGCATGGCAGCGCTCCCGCTTCCTTACAGCTCGATGGTTATTGAGAGTTTATCCGGGCAGAGCGATCTTAGGATCTTTTTTATTGCGGCGGAACAAACAAGCGGTTTGCCCGATACTTTGTACCAGTTCAGCCTGGGTGTTAGCCACCATGGTTTCGATGAGGCTTTTACGTTCGTCGCGCTCAGTGCGTACTTTGACTTTCACCAGTTCGTGGTGATCCAGCGCGATTTCCAGCTCGTTCATGACATTTTCAGTCAATCCCTTACCGGCGACCATCACCACCGGATTAATGTGATGACACAGACCACGTAAATAACGTAATTGTTCTTTATTCAATGACATAGGGTTTTAGTTAACCTAAAAAAACTGCGAACAAAGCGCGTTACCGCGAACTCGTTGAAGTCTCGACTCGCCGCGCACTGCAATGGGCTTAGTACCACTTTTGGCACTTCAGACATGGCAGTTGTCGGCGTACATTCTTGAATCATTGAATGCTGGCGATCATTCAGACGAGTGATTGGTGTAACGAGGTTTGGCCGCTATGCGGTTGCTAACATTGTTGCCTTTGGGGTTTTTGCTGTGGTTTTAAGCGCTGGGAAGTCGTTCCCGGTGAGTTAAAAACAGCACGAAAGGCAGCTATGGGACAATGGGCCTGAGCGGCCAATGGCCTAAAAAGGCCATATCATTGTTTCTCATTAGGACAGTCTAGTTTATCATGCCTGCCCGATACAGGCGTTGAATACTATTTTCATCGACTAAGGGCTGTGCCTTCGCCCATCACTACTCACTAGCTAATGTGTTCAAGCCATTGAATGGCAAGGTAAATCGTCATGAGCCGTAGTAAAAGTAGCCATCGTTGGTTGCAAGAACATTTTGATGATCACTGGGTTAAACGCTCGCAGCAAGAGGGTTGGCGCTCACGTGCTGTGTATAAGTTGGAGGAAATCCAAGAAAAAGACCATATCATCAAGCCTGGCCAGTGCGTGGTGGATTTAGGGGCGGCCCCCGGTGGCTGGAGTCAGTGGGCGGCTCCCATTGTGGGTGAACAGGGTCAAATGCTGGCGTTGGATATCCTCGAGATGGAGCCACTACCTGGTGTGACGTTCATTCACGGCGATTTTCGTGAAGCCGCACCACTTGAAGCATTGCAAAATGCACTGGCAGGACAAACGGTAGATGTTGTGTTGTCGGATATGGCCCCCAATATCAGCGGTATGCGTGAGGTTGATCAGCCTCGGGCGATGTATTTGGCTGAGCTAGCGGCGGATTTTGCAGAAAATCACCTGCGTAAAGGGGGCGATTTTCTCGTTAAGGTCTTTCAAGGCGAAGGATTTGACACTTTTCTGTCGCTCTTGCGGTCACAATATACAAAGGTGTTAACCCGTAAGCCCAAAGCCTCACGTCCACGTAGCCGCGAACTTTACTTGCTGGCGCGTGGAAAGAAATAGATTTTTTCTCTCTGCAATGGGTGCAGGGTTGATATCTTAGGAAATGGCGGTTAACACTTAGATTCATCCGCCGCCAGAGGCCTTTCCTAGACATGGTATGCTTGATGGCGTAAGGATCAAGAATTGGGCACCGCACAGTGGTGCATCAGGATGAATGTGCAGATAAGGTGCCGAAACAGAGGTAAGCGCATTGAACGATATTGCCAAGAATCTCTTATTGTGGGTCATTATTGCCGCCGTCTTATTGTCGGTGTTTCAATATTACTCGCAACCCCACGATGCCAGCGCAGAAATGACCTATTCGGGTTTTCTGGAGGCAGTGAAGCGTAGCGAAATCAAAACCGCGCGTTTACAGCGTCATGGGCTCGATAATCAAATTACTGGCGAAACCCGCGATGGTCGGCGTTTCTCCGTTTATGGCCCCAGCGATGACGGCCTGATCAAAGACATGTTGGATAACAATGTCGAGATCGAAGCGCTGCCACCCAAAGAACGTCCCGTTTGGCTCGATCTGTTCTTAGGTGCATTCCCCGTCTTACTGCTGATTGGCCTGTGGGTTTATTTCATGCGCCAAATGCAAGGTGGCGGCGGCGGTCGTGGTGCCATGACCTTTGGTAAGAGCCGTGCCAAGTTGCAGGGTGAAGATCAAGTCAAAATCACCTTTGCCGATGTGGCCGGTGTTGAAGAGGCCAAAGAGGAAGTCCAAGAATTAGTGGAGTTCCTGCGTAATCCGGCGAAATTCCAAAAACTGGGCGGACATATTCCGCGCGGCGTATTGATGGTGGGTTCTCCCGGTACCGGTAAAACGCTGTTGGCTAAAGCGATTGCTGGCGAAGCCAAAGTACCGTTCTTCTCCATTTCCGGTTCCGACTTCGTTGAGATGTTTGTAGGTGTGGGTGCGGCGCGTGTTCGCGATATGTTCGAGCGAGCCAAAAGGCATGCCCCCTGCGTCATCTTCATCGACGGGATCGATGCGGTGGGCCGCCACCGTGGTGCCGGTTTAGGCGGCGGTC
>JAKSCJ010000176.1 GCA_022360675.1 Lysobacterales bacterium | reverse complement strand
TGTGTTTGGTGACACTACGATGGGTGAGTGCAGTTTCTAGCAATTTGGGGTTTTCAAATACGTAACCCAGGCGACGTGTCAGCGATGCAGTCACATTCTTGCTCAAAACAAATTAGTTGATGATGCAGCGAACCTGCAGCAGGGAGAGGAGCACGGCGACCGTACCGGCCACCGTGTCTGAAGACTATTTGATGGTAGCGGTTCTTTGGAAGTGAATCGAAACCGATAAATTTCCAGCGATCGGCTCAACCACGTAATAATCCAAGACAACCTGTTTACCCTGTCCCGTGCGCAAAACTCGCAGATTTTCAGGCTTTAAGCCTTCCACATAATTCACGAATAAAACGTTTTTTAAATCGGAGCGAATAGCGGCCACGCTACGACGGCTACCTGCTGGGTCATTCACCACATTGTTGATCGCATCGGATATGGAGAAGTAGTTCATGTAGTGGGGAACAATTTTCATCCCCAAATAGGCTACCGCTAACAATATGCTGAGGATGAGCACAAAGCCCATCAGAGTCATGCCTTTTTGCTTATTTGGTGCGTTCACTAGTAGGTCTCTGTCCTGAGTTTTATCGTTAAGAACTAACCACAACCAAGCCCTGCCAAGCATCCACATCAACATGGCCGGCACTGTGGTTAATGAAACACCTAAAGGCCAGCCAAGCCATCTCACCGATCCACTCTAAGCCCAACGAGCTGCCGATGGCGCTCGCCAGGCAATGTGCAATAGTGTCGCAAGTACCTTGAACTAGCTATTTAATGCTATCACCAATGCGCGAGAAATCGAAACAATCCAAGCCGCGCTCACAACGAAAATGCATCCAAATACCCACCGCTTTACCCACAATATTTTCAGCGGGCGCAAAGCCCCAAACCCGGCTATCGATGCTGGAGTCGCGGTTATCCCCCATCATGAAATACTGCCCTTCAGGCACGATCCACTCGCGTGCGCCCACAGATCGGATATCGCCCTGTACCAAAATACGATGATCCACCTCGCCCAAA
Organism: Lysobacterales bacterium; assembly: GCA_022360675.1. Lineage (GTDB taxonomy): Bacteria > Pseudomonadota > Gammaproteobacteria > Xanthomonadales > Wenzhouxiangellaceae > JAKSCJ01. The sequence goes on along the minus strand of JAKSCJ010000176.1, from coordinate 1,328 downwards.
TGCTCCATGCGCTCTTGCGGCGGTAGCATGCCGTTAAATTCCAACGCACCTTTTTCTTCAAAAATTCCCAGCGGCGCTTGCTGCATGGCTTCGCCATTAATGAACAAACGTTTATCGCGATAAGCGATATGGTCGCCAGGTAATCCGATAACCCGCTTAATTAAGACAATGCCTTCTTCCTTGGGATGATGAAACACCATTACATCGCCGCGTTGGGGCTCGCCCACATCGAAGAACTTGGTATCTAGCACCGGCAGGCGAAGCCCGTAGTCGTATTTGTTCACCAAGATAAAGTCGCCCACGAGCAAATTGGGCAGCATCGAGCCTGAGGGAATGCGGTAAGGCTCGTATAAAAACGAACGAAACAATAAGACAAACAGCAGCACCGGGAAAAAAGCCGCGCTATATTCCACCACCCAGCTCCGTGGTTTTGGGCTTTGCCCTGAATCCAGCGCCCGTTGGCGTTGCTTTGGCTTCAGCACCAAATGATGAAACAACACCACGAAACCGGTTACCAGAGTCAACATGGTTAGGAAGAAGGGATAATCGAATCGCATGGCCACTCCCAAGGGCAAAACTCACTAAAAAATGATCAATAAAAAGCAACACCAGCCACAATCCAGCGCTACGCAGTTGCGCTTTTATTGCCTTATGTGCCCTTTCGAGGGCGTGAATTTACCGGAGTTTCGTGCACTTATTGAAGTGGTGACAAAGCCACTTTTTCGGCCATGACAAATGTCAGGGATTCTAAAAATTACCTGCTGAAAACGGGAACTTTTGCTTTAAACCGCAGCTATTTTGGGCAAAAAAACCACCGCGCTAACAGCAGCGGTGGTTTTTTTAAGATCATGCCGATTGGTAAACAGCAAGGGCTCTAGCGGGAGTGCTTACTTAGTGAATACCCATGCCCACACGGCTAAAGTCGAAGCAATCCAAACCGCGCTCACATTTAAAGTGCAACCAAATGCCCACAGCCTTGCCGACAATATTTTCTTCCGGCACATAACCCCAAACGCGGCTATCGGAGCTGGAATCGCGGTTATCACCCATCACAAAGTAGTGACCATCGGGAACGGTCCAAGAGCGCTCAACCAAAGGCCCTACATCACCACGTACTAAAATTTCGTGCTCGACACCGCCCAGGTTTTCCATCCGCCGTTGGGGAGGTAAAGCACCGATGAAGTCGGTATCGCCTTTACCCGAGAACACGCCTAAGGGCTCTTGAGTAATTTCTTCGCCATTAATATAAATACGCTTTTTACGATAAGTAATTTGATCGCCGGGCAAGCCAATTAAACGCTTAATGTAGTTTTGGCTAGGGTCGCGTG
>JAKSCJ010000497.1 GCA_022360675.1 Lysobacterales bacterium | reverse complement strand
TGAGTCATTATCAATAGAAGTAAGGGAATATGATATTGAGTTCTTATGGACTCTCAAAAGAGAAGAGGTGCTCTTTACATATATCATTATTGACTACGTAGCAGAGAGGGCCGGAGTGTGAATTCATTTTGAATGATTGGTTATAGACTTTTTACTACTGCGATTGGAATGAAAGGGAAATTAGTGAAAACACTGAGTAAGTGCACTATATGAATAAGAATACATATGAAAATTGTATGCTAGCAATCATCATTGATCCACTCGCTCTAGAAACCAGGGCAGCGGCTCCGTTGGCGATGAATACAAGATTTACATCGATAAAATGATGGAGATCACTGGCGATAGTAACGACATCCAAGACTCAGGCGCTAAACTGTACATTGGCGATTACGCCGTATACGACATCAGTACCGATTTAGCATTAGCCCGCTCCCAAGCCAAACTGCAATACCTGTATCGCGATCGCTTAGGCAGTGTAGTGGCCATCGCCAATAACAACGGCGATTTAGTCGAAAGCGCGGGCCGTGGCTTCGATCCCTTCGGCAAACCCCGTGAAGATAACTGAGTTATAGAGACCACCGCAGCTTTAATTGATTGCATTGCGTAAAGCCTTAAATGTCTCTGGTGCTTTTTTATTTATTCTATCGAATTGAACCTAAGTTGATGATTCTTGATAAATACTGATGGTTATCATCATATTGTCTTATTGCTTCGCATAATATGACGCTTCGTATAACAATAAATGAGGCCACAATGAGGATTCTATTATTGCTGCTGATCTTGCTTTCGACGATTAGTTTTGCAGAAGATAGCGAGCAGTTACCGGTTGAGTATTTCACAAAATTCGATGACTACAGATCGGTAACCATTTCACCCGATGGAAAGCACTTTGCTGTACGCGCGATTAACGATGGCAAAATCGCCTTGATTTTTATTCGACGTGAAGACATGGCAGTCGTCGGTGGTACAAAAGGGCCCAATGAGGGTCAAATCACTAGTGTGCAGTGGGTTAATAATGAGCGCGTTGTTTATACATCGGCCTATGATAATGGTTATTTGGATGCCAATGTTACTGCGGGCCATTTATATGCGGTGAATGTGGATGGCAGTGATAATCAGACCATTTTTGCTCCACGATATACCGGCTACCGAATCATCAGCCTGTTACCTGAGGAAGAAGACTATATTCTGTTGGCCACGTTTCCGCCGGTGAATGGTAGGTCTCAATCTTCTCGTGATTTAGGACGTCATACCGAGATTGTCAAACTCGATATCAACTGGGGGCGGTCTCGTAAGCTGTATCGCATGCCTTTGCGAAATAGTTTGCCCATTGCAGATGACCAAGGCCATGTCTTATTTACTGTGGCGACGACTATCAACGATGAAACACGGGTATTTTCTCGCGCTAGCGACGATGATGAATGGGTCGAGCAGGCAATTCATGAGCGCACTAGTGATAAAGTTCGGCCGCTTAGCTTATCCAGCGACGGTCGCTATGCCGTCTTATGGGATGAAGAAGGTGCGGATGGCATGGGCGTGTTGTATCGATACGACTTAAAGACGAAAGACTTGCAAGTATTACATGAATCTAAAGAGGTAACTTTGAACCAATGGTTTTCTGATTCTAAAACCAAGTTGCCCATCATTGGCTTAAGCGCACCTGATGATTATATCTATCATTACTTCGATCCTGAACATCT
>JAKSCJ010000328.1 GCA_022360675.1 Lysobacterales bacterium | reverse complement strand
TTTAATTTGGGTGGTGCTATTGCTGGCTATACCGGTACTGTAGGTTTGGGTGGAGCATTGAGTACTTGGAAAAACACACCTAGAGAAAAAGCACTGCGTCAAGTTATTGGTACTGCCGTTAATTATGTGGTGTCTAAAACACCTAAAAACTATTATCGTCATGGAGATATTGTTCAGGAGAGTACCCGTGGTTTGGATGATTCCTCCACAGCTACAGCAGTTGCCGCAAGCGATGGTGAGAAAGTGGTCATTACGGCTTCCTCATTAAATGTTCGCAGTGGGCCTAATGTGTCGAACAATGCCGCTTTTTCATTGAGTTCAGGAACCGTTGTTGATGTCGTGAATCGTACGGAAGGCTGGTTACAAATCGTCGATCAGGGCGGGCGATCGGGTTGGGTGGCCGAGCAATTCACTTTGGCTTTGAGTGCGAACTAAACAGTCTTTGGTTCGGAGAACTTACAGCGGTTTGCTGATGGCAAGCCGCTGTAAGCATTTTTAGGGCTAAAGCCTTGGTATCAGCCAGAATTTAAGTGTATGTTAACGGTCAATTCGTAGCTCATGCTCACCTTTGAATGGCTGTTCCATGTTTGTAGATTTCCATATGCACAGCACAGCCTCCGATGGTGTGCTGACTCCCCAACAATTGCTGGCGCACGCCCGTACCCAACAGGTTCATCACTTATCAATTACCGATCACGACAGCTTTGCCGCTTACGAACAGCGCACCTTGTGGGATGAGGGCGATATTCGTATTACTGTAGGCGCGGAGTTTTCGACCCAATGGAGTGGAGTAGGCATTCATGTATTAGCTTACGATTGCGATCCACAAGCTCCGTGCATGCAAGACCTAGTCAAGCACCAAACCCAAGCGCGCCGGCAGCGTGCTTTACGAATCGCTGAGCGCTTGGAGAAACAGGGCTTACATGGTGTTGGAGAATGGTTGCAACAACGCGGACTCGAGCGCTATATCGGACGCCCAGACTTTGCCCGCTACTTGGTGGAAAGCCAACAAGTGAAGAATATTCAGCAGGCCTTTAAGAAATACCTGGGTGCAGGTAAAGCGGGTGATGTGAAGCAAAGCTGGGCCGATTTAGAAACGGTGATTGAAGCCATAGAACAAAGTGGCGGTTTGGCGGTCTTGGCCCATCCCGATAAATACAAACTCACCAACGCAAAGCTCAAGCGTTTATTAATGCATTTTAAGCAACTGGGTGGTCGCGGTATGGAAGTGGTATCGGGCAGGCAACTGCCTGATCGCACCGAATATCTCGGGCGTTTGTGTACGCAGTTTGAACTATATGCCAGCACCGGCTCCGATTTCCACGAACCGGGCAAAGCCTGGTGTGAGTTGGGACGACAATCGGCATTGCCATCGCAAATCGCCCGTATGGAAACGCTGTTTAAAACAACGGATGAAGATTAAGTGAGCGCTAATGCTGCTGCATTGAATCGCATTAACTAAGTTTTGCTTACGTCTGATTTCTCGGTGTCAGCCTCACCGGACGCAGAAGGTGTGGGCTCCGCTTGTTGTGATGCCACCGCTTCGGATTGCGCCTTTTGCTTAGCGGTTTGGCTGCCAGAGCCTTGTTGATCAGAGTTTTGTTGACTGGCACCTTGCTGGTTGGCGTTTTGAGCGCTTGCACCCGGTGCTTGGGTGCCATTGGGGTTGATCTGTTCACGCCAGCGATCTAAAGATTCATCCACCGCATTTTTGGCGTTCGCCGTGATTCCGCCGCGTTCGTATTCCTTCACCAAGACCTGTTCCATTTGCTGTAGCCAAAAATCCATAGACGCATCAGTGGGGCGGCGTCTTGGCGTAGCAGCGGCGAAGAGATTGATCCAGCGCTCGCTGCTGCGACCCATGCGCAGCAAACGATAAAAATAGCTTTGTTCGTTAGAACTGGGGTGCGATAACAAATCCACCACCACGGCGATAATCGATAACGGGCTCAGCAACAGATCGCGCGTGGCATCGGCCATGAGTTTCAGCTGAAACACTAAAGCGTCGCGAATAAGACGCCAGCGTAAGGTGTTGTGTGGTGTGGAATCCATGCGATGCTCTCGTTGATTGATACGTGTTGTTATTGCTGATTCAGGCCTCAAGGTTAACGAGAACCTTGAGGCGGCGATGATGCCGTACGAACTAAAAATGGCTCAATCGACCATCATAACGGGAAGATTGATTTGCGCAAAATCGCTAAAGTATGAAGCTCGGGCAGATAATCTGCCTTACTCAATTAAGCTTGTGCTGAGGCTCGTTGATCAATACTGGCCATCCATTGATGCAAAGCATTGAGATCTTCGGCCGGGCTTAACTTAATGCGCTTAGCAAAGTCCACAATAATGTAAGCCAAAATGTCTGCCATGCTGAAATCGTCGCTGGCAATCCATTCGTGTTGTTTGTTTTCTAATTGCTGGTTGAGCTTGCTGAAAAAAGCCTGAGTACGCTGACGCCCGCGCTCACCCAACTCAGGTATTTGCGCATAGCTCTCGGTGCCGGGCAGGGCACGGTCTTTAAAGTAAGGTGCGGTATTGCGTAAGGCCTCGGCCACGGCTAGATAGCCGTCGAGCTCGAGTTGGCGAATGCGCTCGGTAATTTGTGCTTTTTCCAAGGCATTTCGACCAAACAAGGGTGGCTCGGGGTGCGCTTCTTCTAAATAGCGACAAATGGCTTCTGACTCGGTTAATACCTGGCCTTCGTCCAGACTTAATGCGGGTACGGTGCAATGTGGGTTAACCGCACGAAAGGCATCGCTGAATTGCTCGCCTTGGGCCAGATCGATCATTTCGGTAGGAATATCGAGTCCTTTTTCGACAATTACCATGCGCACTTTACGCGGACTGGGCGCCATACCGTAGTCGTAAAATTTCATTCTTAAAAAACCTCCATGCAAGCGAATGTAAAGCCAGATGGTGCCCGAAAGCGTGGCTAAAGGCCAGTGCGAAAAGCCATGGGATATTTCATCTAAATTGGCTCGATCAGATGGGCGGCTCGATCAGATGGGCTTGAGATATTGCTTTTTTCAAAGCATGCCTTTAGGCGTTCGGTTTCACTCCAACACAGCTAATA
>JAKSCJ010000208.1 GCA_022360675.1 Lysobacterales bacterium | reverse complement strand
GAACCGGTTTTCACTTTTTTATTAGCTTCCGTCAAAATTTCACGCAAATAGGTGTTCGACGCCACATTGCGTGCAATCGATAATGCAGTGAGTAGAGGCACGCCATTTTCAAGCAAAGTACCTATGGTGCGTGACAAACGTGCGGTTTCCAGCTTGGTTATTAAATCGCCGATACCGCGCAGTTTTAAGAAACGTAAATCCCACTGCAAACGGGTTTGTGGATTAGTACGCTGGCCACGCCACCACCACATGATGATGAATACGGTTAGCACCATCATCCACCATTTGTTTTTGATAAATTCCGAAGTGCCAATGACCACTTGGGTTAAGAAGGGCAACTCCGCACCCAAATCTTCGAAAATGGGTGTGAATTCAGGAATGACGTACACCATCAATACGCTGATTGCAGCGACGGCCACCACCAATAGCAGTACCGGATAAAACATGGCCGTCATGATGTGATCTTTCAGCTCTTTGGAGCGCTCAAGATAATCCGATAAACGATCGAGTGTTTGCTCTAAAGAGCCACCAATTTCGCCCGCCCGCACCATATTCACGTACAAACGGGAAAAAGCACCATGCTGGCTCTCTAAGGCGTCCGATAAAGTACCGCCTTCGCGTACATGGTCGCGAATTTTCTCGACCATGCTTTGCACACGCTCGTTGTCTGCCAAGTCAATCAACACTTGCAGACTACGATCCAAGGGCAAACCCGCCGACAATAGCACCGATAAGTTATGGGTAAACTCACCGATCATGCGTTGGCTGGGGCCTCGCTGAGCGCCAAACATTTGGCTTAAGCCCGCTAAACCACCACCGGACTCATTCGCACTTAAGGGGATATTGCCCCCCTCTTGCAGCTTGGCAATCACCACTTCAGCATTGGGTGCTTCCATTTGGCCGCGTAGTGTTTCACCGGTGGGCGATACCGCTTTGTAATCGAACAGCGCCATTAGCTTTCCTGGGTCACACGCAGAACTTCTTCGATGGTGGTCATGCCTTTCACGCTTTTAATCAGGCCGTCCATGTACATAGTGCGCATGCCCTGCTCTACCGCCAGTTGTTCAATTTCACCGGCGGTGGCTTGTTTCATGATTAAACGACGAATATCGTCGGTCATGGTGAGTAATTCGAGAATGGTCGAACGCCCCTGATAACCGCTGGGGTTATCGGGTGTCACCTTGGGTTTATACAAGGTGATTTGTTCGTCATCACTAAAGCGACGCAAGCCGTATTCTTCCACCACTTCGGGTAGCGCAATGTACGAATCGCGATGCTCGGGATGCAAGCGGCGTACCAGGCGTTGGCCCAAAATGGCATTAATGGTGGAAGTGAGCAGGTAATCTTCCACACCCATATCTAACATACGAGTGATACCACCGGCCGCCGTGTTGGTGTGAATGGTGGATAACACCAAGTGACCCGTTAAAGCCGACTGAATCGCGATACGTGCGGTTTCCAGATCGCGCATCTCACCGATCATGATGACATCGGGATCTTGTCGAACAATCGCACGCAATGCAGCAGCGAAGTTCAAACCGATGGACGATTTGGTTTGAATTTGGTTGATGCCCTCGAGCTGATATTCCACCGGATCTTCTACGGTGATGATCTTGCGCTCGGGGGTATTGAGCTGTTGTAAGGCGGTGTATAGCGTGGTGGTTTTACCACTACCGGTAGGACCGGTTACCAGAATGATGCCGTGAGGCAGTTCTAACACCTTCACAAAGCGCGACTGGGTGAACTCATCAAAACCCAGCTTGGAGAAATCCAACACGATGCTTTCGCGATCGAGAATACGCATCACCACGCTTTCGCCGTGGGAGGTGGGTACGGTGGAAACCCGTAAATCCAATTCTTTACCTTGCACGCGGTGCATGATGCGGCCGTCTTGCGGCAAGCGACGCTCGGCGATGTTTAGCTTCGCCATGATTTTGATCCGGCTGATCACGGCGGCGGTGGAGCTGGAAGGTGGCGCTTCCACTTCTTGCAATACACCATCAACGCGGTAACGAACTTTCAAACGGTTTTCAAAAGGTTCGATATGAATATCGGAAGCGCGTGATTCCACCGCGCGCTGCATGATGAGGTTCACCAAGCGAATCACCGGTGCCTCACTGGCTAAATCGCGCAGGTGTTCGATATCGTCGTCTTCTTCCGACTCGCCTTCCATGGATTCCAGAATCTGGCCCATGGCAGAACGACCACCGCCGAAATAGCGCTCGATCACGCCTTCAATTTCAGAACCCACGCCCACCAGAGGAATCACGTCCAGGCCGGTGGCCATTTTCACCGCTTGCAGGGCAAATTCGTCAGTGGGATCCGACATGACCACTTCGATCGCGTCGTCGCTGACGCGCACAGGCACCAAGCGACTCTGCTTCATAAAGCGTACGGAAATTTGCTCGATGTCCGGTGCGTCTTCGGGGTAGTCTTTCACCCCGACTAATGGAATATCCATTAAACGCGCTTGCGTTTCTGCCAAGTCGCGCTCTGAGGCCAAACCCAAACGAACCAATAGCGATAACAAACTACCGCCGTGCTGGCGTTGATAATGCACAGCGCGGGTGTAATCTTCCTGGCGCAGACGATGATTGAGTAACAAGTCGGCGCACACCGGATCAATCTTCGGTGTTTCCGTCCCTTGCGTTTCAGTCAATGCAACATCGGCGTCGGTCTCAGCCTCCGCTGTTGCCATTTGATTTTCTGTAACCACCTGGTTCATTTCACTCGTACCATCAATTGCAGGCATCCCGCCATTATAGCCATGCTCGATGACTGGACTAGCCTTTCAATGCACTAGACTAAGAATTGGCCGGTGAGTTCGCTCACCAGCTGGATATTTTTTCCTTACCGCATCAAATCACAGCAATATTTGTGACCGTGCCGGACGCAAATTACACCTAAAATCTAACTATTTAGAGCGTACACTTACCATTAGCACACGAAATCACTCAGTGCCAAAATGAGCCAGAGCGAGTCGCGCATGATATTGGCTACGATGTCATTGCTGCGTTCTTGATGGGTGAATCAAGTCAAGAGTTTGACCGCCAAAAAATTCAATTTACCGCAGATAGCGCAATCCTTAAGCGCCATCTACTTTAAGCGTTGACGAAGCGAAGAACAGCCAGAATAAAAGAACCGGCGGGCATAACCCACCGGTTCAGCTTAACAGAAACGCTTCGTCGCTACTTGTTGGCCAATGACTTGTCCGACAATCTTACCAACGGCGCGCCACGCGCTCGAGGAAGCGGCGATTAAACAAGATCCACAAGGCAATGGGCACTACTGCAGGCAAAATTAGGTACCCCATCTGGTAGCACAAGGCGATCAAGGTTTTACTGAAACCTAAATCTTCCACCGCCACCGCAGCTCCTGGGCCTAATTGGAACGAGAGGTTTTTCATAATCTCCCAGAACACACCCCAACTTTGCACTGCCAGCATGGCCGCATAACCAAATAAGATCTGCCCGATACGTTGCTTCCAACTCAGCGGCGGTGTCGCCATCACTAAACCAAACAACAAAGGCACACCATAGCCGTAGATCAACGGGTTCGTGAGAACGCCATCGGCACCATCGCCTACAGGGCCCGCAATGACCGGCACATGAGCCACGATGCGATAGCCCTGTTGCACCATGCCACGCACTAACTCTGGCGCGACCCATTCAAACAGCGCATCACAGATCAACATGACCGGTGCCACTAACACCGACGACAAATAAAACCACAGGAAAAAACCCATGGGCAGCCACAGAGCCGACAAAATAAACAGATCACGAACCTGAGAAGACTCGCTCTTTTCCTCGGCGGCTTGCTGTGTTGCGTCCTTGTCTTGCTGTGATTGATTCTCGCTTGTCATTGCTTACCTCTCGTCAAACTCAAGCCTCACCCGCCCAAGCCCGTGCATTATTAAACATTTGCTGCCAAGGCGAGTGCTCACCCCAATGGGCAGGAGCCCAGGAGAAGTTCATCGCACGTAACAGTCGTTCTGGGTGCGGCATCATAATGGTGATGCGGCCATCGCTGTTACATAAACCGGTAATACCTTCAGGCGAGCCATTGGGATTGGCCGGATAGCGGCTGGCTACGCTGCCATCATTTTCCACATAACGCAAACACTGCTGTTGCTGATCCACCATGGTTTGCTGGAATTGGGCCCGGCCTTCACCGTGGGCCACGGCCACCGGGATACGTGATCCTTCCATGCCTTGCAGGAAGACCGATGGCGAAGGCATCACTTCTACTAGACTCAAACGCGCCTCAAATTGTTCAGATCGATTGCGTATGAAGCGTGGCCAGTGCTCGGCACCAGGAATTAACGGTGCCAATGTAGACATCATCTGGCAGCCATTACATACGCCTAAAGCGAAACGGTCAGAGCGTTGGAAAAAGGCTTCAAACTGATCGCGCAACGCCGGGTTGAACAGGATCGACTTCGCCCAACCTTGGCCGGCACCGAGAACGTCGCCGTATGAGAAACCGCCACAGGCAGCCAAGCCTTGGAACTGCTCCAGATTAAAGCGCCCTGAGAGCAGGTCGCTCATGTGCACATCCACCG
>JAKSCJ010000151.1 GCA_022360675.1 Lysobacterales bacterium | reverse complement strand
TTCGTTACATCGATGCCGATGGCAATGTGTTGGAATAAAAACTGAGATAAAAGCGCCATGGTTATTGCCATGGTGCTTCTCGAGTATAACCAAACGCGGCCTATTGTCGAGCTTTCTAACGGCCAAACTTAACACGGACTAACGTGCCGTTACTCCGTAGCTCATAAGCTTTGGATTCAGCTCTGTTTTCACCTTCCATTATATAATTTAGTTCAAAATACAATTTATCAAACCCCTCTGTCACTAGTAATGGAAGTACCCTCCGTTCATTTCTGAGCACTTCACCTACACGCTGCATAACCACCTCACTATTACTTAAATCCACCTCGTCATTCCATTCTCGACACGGATCTACAAAGCTTGAGCAACCCTCTAGCGCGGCGAGATTTTTTCCTATATAAACACCAATTTTAGTAGCTGCTCCACCATAGTTATGGATACACACTTCCAATGTTTGTCGGTTTTGTGTAACGCTCGATATCTTGCTAGAAACTTGTAAACTCAGTTGCGGCCTTTCTTGAAAGCGGAAAAGGCGCTCTTGCAGCAGATGTCCCTCTACTAGCCAAAAAAAGGCTAAGGGTCCAAATGCACCAGCTAGAAAATCCCCTAGCTCATTTAGCTGTAGTTTTAACAAACAATCAAAGTTTAAGAACAATAGCCAAAAACATCCGATTATCCACACCAAAGACACGATAACTTTCAAATTCTGTATAACGTAATTTTTGAATCCGTAAGCAGTATCCAATGCCAAAAAAAATAAAAACTGAGCCACAGTAACAACGTAAACAGTAATTACACTGATCGGGCTTAGAGAGCTCACTTGCTCTTGTTTTAGAAAAACAAGTATCGTTAGAACAAGCCCGAAAAAAACAAACTTGAACCTTTGCTTTCTACTGAATGACAAAGCTTTCTCAGAGTTACCAAAACACATACCCACATCCATGTCATTATAATTTGGCTCAAAGTATGAAGAATAATTCAATCGAACTCAATCACAAAACTCACTGGGTACATTACCTCTGCTCAAGGCTGCAATCCCCCAACAACCCACGCCCCACTATCCACCCAATAAACCTCCCGCTCATGCAATCGACTTTCTTTAAACCGTAAAAACTCAATACGCGTTGGCTCTACTCCATAAGCACACCATTGCTCGGGTCTTGGGATGTCGAGTAACTCACCATCGGTGCTAGCCCATTGTTGGGTGAGTTCTTGGTGGCGTTGGTGGCGGTTTGTGTCGCCATGCAGTGGGCGGCTTTGTTGGGAGCAGAGCGTGGTGATGCGGGCGGCCCAAGGGCGTTGTTGCCAGTAGTGATTGGAGGTGTTGGGGTCGAGTGTTTTGGCGTGGCCTTGGATACGGATTTGGCGGCCGATGTGGTCCCACCAAAAGCATAGCGATACTTTTGAGTTACGGGCGATGTCTTGGCCTTTTTGCGATTGGCTATCGGTACAGAAGATAAAGCCTTGTTGGTTGAGGTCTTTTAAATCGACAAAGCGACTGGCTGGAAAGCCCTCGGCATCGATGGTGCTGAGGCTAAAGGCACTGTGGTATTTCAGCGGTGTGTTGTGCTTGGCTTGTTGCCACCATTGATGGAACTTGTGTAGTGGTGAATTCGTGTTATTTTGAGTTTCGATCGACATAAAGACTCCAATCGATAACAGGCCAGAGAATACGGCGCTCAGCGCTGGTTTATCTGGCGCGTTTTTGCTTATTGATCATCGGGCGGCAGCTTGTGGGCTCAAGGGGCTAGTATCATGTGGTTTCGCAAGGCATTTCGCTGTGTGCATCGCGGCCAAGTTTATACACTGGAAAAGGCTAAGCCTAAGCATATCGTTGCTTTAATGAATTGGTTCAGTAATCTGGATGAGGCTCAACGCTGGGGTGGCCCGCGTTTGCGCTTTCCTTTTGAACGTAAAGCCTTCGAGAACGATATCGCTTGGCGTACTTTGCCCAGCTATGTGATATTGGATGCCCACAGCCAAATGCAAGCCTTTGGCCAGGTGTTCGAACGCAAGCAACGCCATCACATGGGCCGTTTGGTGGTTCACAACGATACCCGTGGCCAGGCTTTGGGTCAGTTATTAATCGAAGCATTGCTCACCCAGGCACAAAGCAAAGATCCACGTTCGGCATCTTCCTTATTGGTGTATCGCGATAACCTGCCCGCCTGGCACTGTTATACCAAGCTGGGTTATACCGAGGCTGAATATCCGAAAGATGTGCCCTATCTCGAAGATGTGGCCTTTATGGTGCGCGATTTACTGAAGCATCCGATTCAGCTTCATCAAGGCTCGGCCGTGTAAACCTCAAATCATCAGCGCTATTCGAGACCTGCTTTTTTACGACCCCGCACTCGATGAGCCGCGAAATCTCACAACGCCCCCACTTGCCGTGACGCTTCACTGCGGTAAAATCAATCAGATTTTCTTAAAAAAGCCCATTCGTATCGCTGGCCTTTGCGCCAGAGTCGCAAAGGAGAAGACGGCTATGAAATTGAAATCTTTACTATTATTACTGCTGACGGCCATGGTTTTAGCGCTGCCTTTAAGTGGCTGCAACACCATTGAAGGCGCCGGCAAAGACATTCGCTCGGCCGGCAAAGCCATTGAAGACGCCGCAGGCGACGATGACGACGACGATAGCGAGTAATTAAAAGCGCCACTCGTTCTCGCTTTCGATCATCCGTCAAAAGCATAAAACAACGCCCGCAGCTGCGGGCGTTGTTTGTTCCAGTTCAATCGCTCAAAAGCTTAGCCAAGCGAACGCAGGCCACGTAAGCGCCAACCCGCAACCGCCAAGAGCATCAACACCATCAGGATTAAACCGCGTTGATCTAAGGTGGGCACATCCAAGATTACAAAGCCAAAGCCGCTTACCGTCACATCGGCTGGGCTATTGGCATCATTACTCACGATGCTGAACATGCTCATCTGATCGCCACCCACCAAGGGTTGGAAGCGAACTTCCAGATTACAGTCGCTACCCACCGCCAGAACAATTGGCGTGGGGCCGCAATCGCCGGGTTCGACCAAGAAGCCAGGAGCCGGTTGCAGGATATCGCTAATGGTGACATCGGCATCGCCGGTGTTGGCCAGGTTCAGCAATGCGTTTTCACTACCGCCAACTGCCACCGAGCCAAAGACAAAGTCATTACTGCTGAGAATCAGCATAGGCACCGTGCCTACACCCATCAGGTCGAAACTATCGGGACTGCTTGCGGCATCGGAGGTCACCGCAATGCTGGTATTATCCGGCCCGCTCACTAGCGGTGCGAATTCGTAACCCAGCGTACAGCTCGAACCCGCAGCTACATTAAAGGGTACGGTACCACAGCTTCCCGCTGCCGTTTGGAAAGCACCACCTGGGGCGCTCACGGCACTCACAGTCAAGTCGCTGCTGCCGGGGTTACTCAAAGTGGTTGCCATCACCGGCGAGGTGGTGTTAATGGCCACCGAGCCAAAGTCCAAAGTGACTGGTGCGATGTTCAATTGAGGCTCTACACCTTCGCCCATCAACGTAAAGCTGTTCGGGCTGGTGGGTGCATCACTCACCACATCAAGGCTCATATTGGCCGAACCTACACTGGTGGGCGCAAATTCATAAGCCA
>JAKSCJ010000111.1 GCA_022360675.1 Lysobacterales bacterium | reverse complement strand
TCGTGACAACTTCAACCAGCTGAGTAGTTCTCAACAAGACAATGTACTTGAGTTCCTGCAAAGCCTGCGCATTGTTGCTAAAGATCTGCGTTACATCCTGACCACCTTACCGTTGCCTGGCACTCCCGGTGGTACTGGTCGTTCCGCTTCAACCCTGACCCCAGCGCCTGCACCGGGTTTTGGTAGCAACGAAGGTTCTTTCGGTAAAGAAGCTTCTGGTACTGTCGGCACCGATGCTGATAATGGCGATAGCTTCGACGAAATCGTTGCTGGCCTGGAAGAAGCCGGTGCGGTTAACGAGGTTGGAGAGCTGTAAGGTGATGAGCTGATGCTCAACTTTATTAGATGACCTTGCGCTGAACTTTCCTTCAGCACTCTATTAAAAAGCGGCCAGTGATAACACTGGCCGCTTTTTTATTGGTGTACGAATGTTGCTCAAGCGAGGCTTGTCGTGAGCGTGAAAAAAGCACCAAGATGAATCTTGGTAAAGTAAACCTTGGTTTTACTTTATCGCTTGAACCGATCAGCGAAATATTGCCTGTGTTGTGTGGGCGCCTGATCTTTAAAGTTTACTGTTGAGTCTCATGCAGCCTGGCGATCAGCGCTAGTCGCAATGAGCTGGTGCCAAAGCGCGCCCTATTAATGTGTCTATATGAGGTGTGAATCTGAGCCACGCAGTTCAGCACCCATCAAATGGTAACCACTGAGCCGTCCGATGCACGATCATTAATTTTTTATAAACCTTTTAGGGAACTTATTGTGAGGTGAACAGTCTTATGGCCACAGATGCAAGAAGGGATCTTGCCTCTGTTTCTCACAATATGATTAATAACGAAACCTTGGCGCTCTCAAATCGCGCTATTAAAGGAAGTATTGGGTCAATTTTGCTGGTGTTAATTCTGTGAAGTCGGAAAGGGTATCTGGCCTGTCATTTTGCGCCATTTTTTCTCTATTAAGATTTGTTTTGTAAATACAGTACCACGTTAATGCTGTTTATTTTTCGTTAGAAACGTTTCCCCAGAAACTATAAACGAAACTTCTCGTCTCGCTGCAATTCGCTAATAGCCTCGTTCTCAGCGCTTATTGTTCCAATATCAGAAAAAACGCATTGACTCGATACTATTAACAATTCTGGATTTTCTAATAATTAAGGGTTATTTCGTTTTTTGCATAAACAGATCGGTGTGATACCGTCAATCCACGTTAATAAACGGCTGTTCAAGAAATTGCTTCAAGAACAGTCGGGCGTAACTGGACACTGTGTTGTTTTTCTACAGCTCCAAACTCCCACAGCTTACGTGAGGAATTTGAGAAGGGGATAAGCCCCGTCAGCACAGCGTCTCATGGATGGATTTATGTTCCACACAGGGGACCCAAAGCGTAGCGAACGGTTTAGGCGACCGCTCAACACACTTCAGGTTAGTGGCGACGTAAATGAACTATTGCGGTAAGACCCAAAGTGGTAAACGGCAATGAAGTGAGCACGGAGGCGAAACAAAGCCTTATCCAAGCTGGACTGCAAGGTATAAGGCCAAACTTATTATTTAAGGGGAAATAATATGCTGAATAAGCAGAAGTGGCTGTCTGCCATGTTGGCGATCGCAATCGCTCCTATCGCTGGTGCTAGTGTTATCGGTGAAGGTCCTAACAAACGTCATATCGAACAAGCTGATATCGAAGCTGGCCAATACACTATTCGTGAATTGGTTGAGCACGGTCGTCACATCATGTTTGATGACTTCAACTCATTCGACGGCCATGGCGACCCAGAGCGCCCTGGCATCAACTCTCAAGGTGTTCCCACCGGCTTTAACCGCGTCAGTGGTGGTGGCGACAACACCTCATGTGCACACTGTCATACCAAACCGCTGCTCGGTGGTGCGGGCGACTACGCACAGTCTATCTATCCTGAGTTCAACCGCCCCGATGGCGTTAACATCCTGGGCTTTGAAGGTCTGAACGTTAAAAACAGTAAGTCTATCTTCGGTGTTGGTCCTAAAGAAATGTTAGGCCGCGAAATGACTGCTGACATTAAAGCAACCACCGATCAAGCGCTGGCCGATGCTGCTTCTAGCGGTCAAGCGGTTCGCGTTGCAATTGGTAGTAAAGGCACCGACTTCGGTTTCGTTACCGCCCATCCCGATGGCACCTTAGATACCCACGAAGTAGACGGTATCACCCACGACTTGATCGTACGTCCCTTCGTATCGGTTGGTGCATTCGACAGCCTGCGCACCATTGTTGCCGGTTCTATGGAACAGCATTTCGGTATCGAAGCTGAAGAACTGTTCGGTATGGATGACGATGGCGACGGCATCGAACGTGAGCTGACCGTTGGTGATGTTACCGCTGCGGCTTTATTCCAAGCTTCATTGTTTATTCCTAGCGAAGTTCGCTCCTTCGATCCGCGTGTTCGCGCTGCGGTTTCCGACGGTCGTGATACCTTCAGCAAAATCGGTTGTTCCGACTGTCATACTCCGTCGATGACTCTGAACGATCCGGTCTACACCGTGACCGCTCCGGATTCTGACGAAGAAATCAGCTTGGACTTAACCCGCGATTCCTTCTACCCACGCCTGCGTCGTCGCTTCGATGGCAGTGCTGAAGTACGTCTGTACTCTGACCTGAAACGTCACGATATGGGCCACGAGCTGCGTGAATCCGTAGAAGAGATCGAGCGTGAAAGTCATCAGCATTACCTGACCATGCCTTTGTGGGGTGTTGCGAACACCGGTCCTTGGATGCACGATGGCCGCGCCACCACCATGACCGAAGCGATCTTGCTGCACGGTGGTGATTCTGCTTACTCTCGTGACAACTTCAACCAGCTGAGTAGTTCTCAACAAGACAATGTACTTGAGTTCCTGCAAAGCCTGCGCATTGTTGCTAAAGATCTGCGTTACATCCTGACCACCTTACCGTTGCCTGGCACTCCCGGTGGTACTGGTCG